>JAYVFX010001204.1:0-3249 GCA_043772795.1 Deltaproteobacteria bacterium | reverse complement strand
CAGAGCTATGCCATTGCCGAACGGCATGGAGTTATTCTCCATACCTTTGGGCATGCTGGTATCGGTATTCTGCACGCCCTGTTACGCGAAGATCCGGCTGACACGACGCGATGGACCGCAGCGAACCAAGCGAAAGACGACATCGTCTCATTTGTGCTGTCTCGTGGTGGTACCGCTTCCGGTGAACATGGTATTGGTCTTGGCAGCCGTAAGTACGTGCAACAAGAGCACGGAGCCGCACTCGAGCTGATGAAAGGGGTCAAGCAAATTTTTGATCCCAAGGGAATTCTCAATCCAGGAAAGATTTGGTGAGAGGGTTGGTAATGAACTCTAGATGCTGGCACCTCGGCTGATAATCCGTTGCACTTGCAGTGGCAGTACCGTGGCCATGAGTGCCAATACAATGAGCAAGACGCCCATCTCAGCTTGCAGTCGCAATGGCGAAAGCAACCACAACGCTGCTGCCATTGCGGCAATCACACTTGAGGTGATCAACACATAAAGGGAGATGTTCTCATCCTGTATTGTCCACAATAAGAACGTAGGTGGTAATAACATCCCTAGCCCCGCGATAACGACCGGAAGCGAGTACATGTTCAGGTCAATCCCTCCCCACCACAGGAGGAGAAGGAGTGCGGCTTGGGTCAGAACGATTGTGCCAAGCATTACTACGAGTGAACGAGCGGATCGTGTTGCCAGCAGAGCGCCGAGCGCAGCCAGCACAGCGAATGCAGCCACAAACCTCCAATAACTCAGTTCGACGGCCCCGTGCACGGCGGCCAGGATACCCAGCAGGCCTCCTCCGAGATAGAACTGAATGTTAGGGTCGGTGCGTGCCGCTACGAATGTGTGTGCACGAGCAAGGACGCGGGCAACCATGCTTGGAGAATACCGCCGATAAAAAAACGTGACTGCGGTCGCATGAAAGTCCTGCGAAAAGAGGCGCGCAACTTCGTTCGGTGTGGCTGCCGAGGAGATGATCCGAAAGATGACTTGCCCCGCCGAATCGAGATCGTCGGGAATGACTTCCCACTTCGGAACATCTTCGTGGAACATCCGAGTGACCGACTTGATCAGGTTTGTGATAGCGACGGTACCACCGAAGTCGGGGTCCTCTGCCATGTACTGCTGGAATGCCTCAATGGTGCGCAACGCGTTCGGGTTGCGGAAGGCCGCATCGTCATTCGTTTGGGCAATAACAGTGAGTTGGTTAATGCCAATGAACTTCTCATTGACGAGAGAGAATGCCTGGTTGTAGGGATGGGAAGCATAAAATAATGTGGTGCCCATGATCTCGCGACCTGCCTCAAGACGCACTGCAGCAACTATCCCAAGACCCGCAAGGGCCAACAATCCAAGTGGCAACAACGATGAGGAAAGGATCGTATGCTGGAGCTTGAGAACAAGGTGCATCACAAGGCGTTCCATGCGGGGAGGCTGGAATACGGCAGTGCGAGGGAAGCGAACGATTGAAGACCAGAGCGGCAGCAGCAGCCACAACGCGAGTAGCAGGCCGATACTCCATCCAGCTCCGAGGACTCCGAGCGACCGCATAACCGGAACATCGGACAACGTCAGACTGAGAAGAGCGAGACTGTCAACGCAGAGAGCGATCGTTAGTGGACGATACACTTGGGCTGCAGTCCGTCCTAACACGAGCGTGTGGTCTTCTTGGGCGGCAAAAGGAGAGTCGCCCGCACGATAGATGCGAATCAAGTGCGAGTACCAACTGACGACAAGGGTGATGCCACGAATACCCAATGGCAGAAAGATGAAGAACATCAACGGTTCCAGCGTAAAGCTACAGACTCCCAGGAGACCAAGACTAATGCTCGCTCCAACCGCATTGACCAAGAAGGCTAAGAGTAGGGTATGAACAGAGCCGAGGCTCTGCCCGCAAAAAAGGACAGCGACTGCGACGCTCGCAACAAGCAGGAGCAAGATCCGAGACGCAGCGTTCTGTAGCCACGCAGCTAAGACAAGATTCCCAGTAAAGTACACCTCAGTATTCGCGTCACGCTCCCGAGTGACGATCGTCTGTAGCCGCTCAAATATCGTGCGCGGTTCCGTCGTTCCATCCCAGAATCCGGCGCGAATCAATGCAGTTTTGTCATCGGGAGAGACATACACTCCACGAATTCCGAGGTTGGTGTAGGCGGCATTCTTAATATGCGCGAGCGCGTCAGGGCTCTGCGGTTGGTCTGGGTGATTTACTACCGGCAGGATGTCGATGTTATCACTGCGAACGCGGATGTCTTTGAGTCGGGGATGAGTGAGGGACATAACCTCGCCGGGATTGACCCCGCGGGTTTCGAGCAGATCAACCGTGAGACGATGAATTTTCCCGAGCGCGGCGTTCGTATAGATCGTGCCTTCTTTCACTGTCACGGAGATAAGGACTGTATTCGCCATCTTCAGCATCTCGGCAAACTCACGGTAGAGGCGAACATGGGGATGGTGGGTAGGGTAATAGTCGGTCATTTTCGCCGACAATGAGACGCGCTGTGATTGCCACGCTCCGACGATGAACAAGCCGACAATCATGCAAGAAACAAACACGCGATGAGAGACAACAAAAGCGACCCAACCGCTGCCCCATTGCGGAACAGGCATGCTCCCTCCTTAACTCGGTAACGAGCGATACACTGTAGCACTGAGCTCCCCAAAGGGCGAGGGATTGGTCGGGCTGATAGTAATTCTCTGGCTTTGTTGTTGACAAGCGTTCATCTCCTAGTCTAAGACATGGGCACGTTTTTCTGAAGTGTAGTAGTCTACGTGAGTCTAAGGAGGGAGACTGGTCATGATAGGCAGAAAATTCTTCTCCTCACGCCACTGGGCGGCAATCCTGATCGGTGTCTTGGGGATCCTGGCAGGGCGCAGAGGGGAGGCCACCGCGCAAGAACAAATACGGATTCGCGATCATTTCTATGCCGCGCACCTCATTTCTGCCGATGAGGGATGGGCCGTCGGAAGCTTTGGCGCGATTTATCACACCAAGGACCAAGGGAAGAATTGGGAGAAGCAAGACAGTAAAGTATTCGAACCGCTCTACGGGGTGCGCTTCATGAGCCCCACCGAAGGGTGGGTGTCGGGAAAATCAGGATTGGTGCTCCACACCGCGGATGGAGGGAAAACCTGGGAGAAGCAGAACAGCGGCACGACCCATCACCTATTCAATCTAGCATTTCTTGACAACCAGCGGGGCATTGCCGCGGGAGATTTCGGTACGATCATTTACACGACAGACGG
>JAYVFX010001203.1:0-5439 GCA_043772795.1 Deltaproteobacteria bacterium | reverse complement strand
CGAGTTTATTAACGTACGAGTCCATAATTCTGGACAAAGCGGAAAAGGCCACGGAATGTACATTGCTACAAGTTTTAACCTTATTGAGCATTGTCACGTTTATAATAATCCCAAATATGGAATTCATGTCTACGATGATTTTGGTAATGTGAACAACAACATCGTCCGATTTAATACAGTCTGGAATAATAGTCTGGAGAGATGTTGTGATGCCGGGATTCTTGTTGGATCTGGAGATAGTAATCTGGCATACAATAATGTCGCTTATAGCAATTCGTATGGCATCATTGCTGGTTTCCAGAATGCAACTAACACTAAGGTCTTTAACAATACCGTGTATGATAATACTAACTATGGTATTCAGATTCGCGATACGAGTACGAACACCATCGTAAAAAACAACATTGTTTTTAAGAGCGGGACGGCAATTCAAGACTTAGGTCTTAGAACGACCCTTTCTCACAATTTAACGAGTGACCCTCATTTTACCAGTGCAGAAACTCTTGATTTTACTCTCCAGGGCGGAAGCCCGGCGATTGATTCTGGCGAAGCAATAGAAGAAGGGAAATTCGATTTTCTTAATATTCAACGACCACAAGGACGAGGGTACGATATTGGGGCGTATGAGTATGTAGAGCCACTCACTCGTAGTGTCGCTCCTCCCAGCAATCTTCAAGTTGTGCCAAATGAGTAAGAGGTCTGCGAGGCGAACATGGAGGTGAAAGAGATTAGATCCAGTGTAATCGTCAAGAAGCAGAGGTGTGATCTCCACTCATCTTCATTTTTGCCCTCTCTTGTGCAGACAAGGCACAGACCACTGTGCGGAACTTACCATTTGCTCCACGAGGAACTTCGCTTACTTGCTCCAGGACGACCTCCACACTTCCCATGCGATCCTGTAAGCGATGGACCATCGAACGCGCCGCATCCTCGGTGAAGTCAGGCGTTGGGACATAACGGATACGAACTTGACTAAGAGTTTCCTGAATAATCTGAGCTTCGCGAATCGGGAGTTGCGACTTAAATACTGGGTCTAGACGACCAACTCTCCGTCCATCCATTGTGTACAACACGTCATCCGTTCTTCCCTCAACGGAAGTGAGTGATGGAAGGGAGCGACCACATTCACAATTGGTTTCTTTATCAGGAAGGACCCCACTATCCCCGATATGGTAACGTATAAGAGGCATATCAGCATTGAGTAAGCTAGTCCCAAGGAGATCCCCAGAACCACTGTGGCAAATGATTTGATGGCCCGTGAGAACCTCAAGCACTCCAAGCTCAGGCCATAAATGCATTACACCGTTGGGACACTCACTCGCGTGCACAATGCCTTCTGCCATACCGTACGAATCACCTACTGAACACTGGAACGCCTCAGCAATAACTTCACGCTGGTATGGAAACAGCGGTTCCGCGTTCGTGAGGATCGCCACCATTCGTACGTCTCGCCGTTTCGTTTCGAGGATAGTTTGAGCAAGTGCGTAAAGAGCTGACGGATATCCAAGGATATACCGCGCACGGTAACGTGATAGTGCATCAAGGTAGTACGGAATCAGGTCAGGCGCGAGATGATAGGATGACATGTAGAGTTGGTTGAGCGCGACGTTCCATACCCAGAATGGCGGGCGACGCCGAGAAACGGGGACGACCAGCTGCCCTCCTAATATTGCCCAGCGATCATGACGAGAGACGCCATGCCACCCACGAAAGCGAGCCTCATACAGAGCGTAGAACTCGCGAACAGTCGTTTGACTCCACCAGAGGTCCAGTGATTTTCCTGTTGTACCGCTCGTATGCTCATGAAACATCCGCCGAGGGTCACAATCCTCAGCAACAAAAGCCTTAGGATATTGCCGTAATGGTTCTTTCTCGAGAATAGGCCAATGTTGCAAATCCTCCCAGGATCGAGTATCTCCACAGCGACGGCGTTGGGCCCATTGTTCGCGATAATATGGAACTTGAGTAGCGGCACGATGTAACACGTACGCCAGTCGATTCTCACGCCAGAGTTGCCACTGTTCGGTGCTCCAGTGTTCACGTTCGGACGCTTCTTCGACCAGTCGATCAGTTTCTGAACTGTAGCGCCACGAGCGCAAGTACAAACCTCGCATACTCGCACCTACGAACCGCAGGGACGGGGGCATCTTATGGTAAAGAGAAAGCAAGATATTGTTCACACTCGTTTTCCCTTCAGGCAAGAGAAGTCAATAACGTCCGCCACTGCGGCAAGATGATTGACCAATCTAGTCGTTCTGCTTTGCGGCGCCCATTTCGTGAGAGTCGCGCTGCCAAACCTGGCTCGGAGAGCAATCGTCGAACGGCTGCAGACATTGCCTCAGGGTCATTTGGTAGAACAAGAAGTGCGTCAACCTCATGTTCGAGTAAATACGGAATACCACCAACATTGGTACTGACAACACACAGTCCGCAAGCCATCGCTTCAAGCACACTAGTAGGCGTATTATCCACATTCGTGGTGTTCAGGAAAATATCACCACGATCCATCCAATACGGCACCTCAGATTTAGCCACACCTCCTGGCAATGTCAGGCGCCGCGCAAAACTGAGTTCTTCAGCTAAAGCTTTGACATGCTGTAAACTTCCATCGCCTTTGTCCGGCCCAACCATGGTAAGGTGGGTCTCAGGAAAATCTGCAGCTAAGAAATTACCAACGCGAATTGCCAGTGTCGGATTGTAAATCGCATGCATGGCTCGAAGCCACACAAGCTGCGGCTTCGGATTCGTACGTTCCCGATAATTGTAGGCACAAATGTTCAGCGGGTTCGGGAGGAGTTGCACATCAGGCCGGTAGCGTGACAGGTGCGTTTTGAGATAATGCGACGGTGAGATAACGGCAGTCGCTCTGGACAAACATTTTCTCACTCGCTCCGGATAGCGGCGCGCGAAATCCGGTAAAGCACCACCGTGGAGTATCAAGACGAAAGGGCAACGGAGGGTAGATAAAAGCAAGGACAGAGCCTCCCCCCACAAGAAGGCTTTTCCACTGTAGACTTCTACGACGGCGACGTCATACGAACGTCTTCGCAGCACGGCTGTCGACATCATGTGCATCCCTCTAAGCCAGCCTGCACGAAAAGAGGAAACACGTATGATGTCGCTGACGATCGCGTCAAGTTTCTCTGACACGTCTTCGAGCACGCCTCTCCTGCCGCTATGGACAGAAAGAAAATTCCCCACCATAAGAACACGGGGGCTTGCCTGGAGTGCAGGGGATATCATGAATGACTGCCGCTTCCTCTTCGCTATTGCAGAAGATTCGTGGGGCATTGATCTCAGTGAATGGTTGTTCGCAGAGACATCACCTGAGGTGACAATTTTACAGGTGCTACTTTTGTATCAAGCGCGAGATGTAACGACAGAAGCATGATGGCACGCTGGTAGAGTCCTTGCCGGGAGATAGTCGGATGTGGGTGCCCACTACAGAAGGCTTCGACGAAGGGCCGATACGTTTCTGGCCGGAAAAACTTGGACAGCCTGCTAGAAGGACTAAATAACGTTTCTTTCAAACGCTCCTTAAAGTCGCCATCAACCCAGGTATCCACCGGAACACCAAAACCTTTCTTCGGTTTTGATGCGACTAAAGGAGGCAGCCTCCGCTCCGCAACCGTCCGTAACACGCGCTTACAGGTGCGGCCACTGACTTTGAGACGATAGGGAAGCGAAAGAGCAAAGGCAAAAAGATCCTCGTCTAACAACGGCACTCGCACTTCCAAACCGGAGCGCATACTAGCAGTGTCAACTTTGAACAAGAAATCGTTTGGCAGCGTTAATCGAGTGTTTACTTCTGTGATCTGTGCGGCGAGGCGATCTAGCCGTGACGACTGTGACGGCAGATGGTATTGCCACTGAGATTCGAATAATCTGCGTACAGGTAATAAGTCGGTATCGTGACAGAGCTGTCGTTGCTCGTCTTCTCGCACCCAACACAATAAATCCTGGATAATAGTCGTATCATCTGCACCGGCCAGCTCTTTGAGTCGTTGGGGAAAGTGAGGAGGAACAACCCGTAAAGGGGCCAACATCCCAAGTGCTCGCGAAGCTACGCGCCATAGGGGTGCAGGAATGTTTTGCCACTGCGAGATACGGGCAATCTGCCAATATGAACTGTACCCTCCGAAGCCCTCGTCCCCACCGTCGCCAGAGAGTGCAACCGTCACATGCTGTCGCATCAATTGGCAAATCGCGCTGACGGCAAATAGTGATGTATCAGCAAACGGCTGACCAGCGTGTAGTAGCAGGTCAGTAATTTCTTCCCACCTTCCCCGCGCCTGGCCCATATCTAACGTACGGTGATCACTAGCGATATGCTCGGCAACCGCCACCGCCGCCCAGGTTTCATCATAGGCCGCATCGGCGAAACGAGCGTTAAACGTTCGTAATCGTCCCGTCAGAGTGGATTGCGCAGCAACACTCACCAAGGAGGAATCAATACCACCACTGAGCAGCGCCCCGAGAGGAACTTCGCTCTCCATTTGTCTCTCGACCGCAGCGGTCAATAACTCATCTGTCCGCTCCACCGCATGGTTGAGGGTCATATCTGGGTCCGGAGCAACTTCCCAGCAATGATAGATCCGTGTGCGGAACTTCACGCGATTGTCGGAGAGATGCGCTTCTAGTACCTCTCCTGGCTGCAGTGACCGTATCCCGCGATAGAACGTCGCGGGAGTCGGGATGTAGAACAAGGCAGCATAATCATAGATCGCTTGGCGATCAGGCTCCGTATCTATCCCTGGCAATTCTAGGAGCGCGCGAATCTCGCTGGCAAAGGCCAGACAGCGGTCACCAAGCGTATAGAAGAGGGGCTTAATGCCGAACCGGTCTCTTGCGAGGACCAGCGTATGAGAACGCGTATCGTAAATTGCGACCGCGAACATTCCTTGCAGCTTGGCAATACATGCCGGTCCTTCCTCTTCATAGAGGTGAGGAATCACTTCGGTGTCGGAATGGCCGCGAAAGATATGGCCACGTGCTTCGAGGCCCTGGCGCAACTCGCGGTGGTTATAGATCTCGCCGTTGAGCACGACCCAGACGGTTTCCGTCTCGTTACTCATCGGCTGTCCACCGGTCCGAGACAGATCAATAATACTCAAACGTGTGTGCACCAAAGTGGCGTCGGTCCACGACTCAATGCCGTGAGCATCAGGCCCTCGATGATGTAGGGCGTGAGCCAACCGCTTTGCGTAATGAGGGCCCTCCATGAGATGGCCTAACCATCCGGCGATACCACACATAGAGTTAGTTATCCTTCCAACCCGCGGCTCGATACACGGCCAGGGTTTCTGATACGAGGCGATCCAAGCTAAAGAGCTGCTCTGCCTTTGCACGGGCAGCCGCTCCCATACGCTGACAAAGCTCGGGTTGCGATAGCAACGTAGTCATGCGAGTTATCAAAAGCGCAGGGTCGTCGCATGGCAC
>JAYVFX010001202.1:0-9030 GCA_043772795.1 Deltaproteobacteria bacterium | reverse complement strand
CAACTGCGTGAGCAGGCAGGTGGTCTTGCTGTTCGTTTCTGCGGATCGTACGAGCACAAGCAATTTGCCGAGATTCTCTCTGTTCATGATGTTCTTGTGATGCCCATGATTTGCGAAGAAACGTTCTCACTCGTTGTCCGCGAGGCGCTTGCGGCCGGCCTTGCGGTCGTCGCTGCCCGACGTGGCGCGTTACCGTCTGTAATAGAAGATGGAGTCAATGGGCTGCTATTTGAGCCCGAGAATGCAGCGGATTTGCGGCGCTGTCTACTGCGATTGTTGCAGGAACCCGACTTGCTTGAGCGCCTGCGTGCTGCGCGCCCGCAATTTAAGACCGTGACTGAGTATGCGGAAGAAATGGAAGAGATCTATCGCGAAGTCTACGGTGAGAAAGGCGAAACGGCGAAACGGGTCAAGGGTGAAAAGGAGAATACTTCTTCTCGACTCCTCGACTCTCAGACTCCGAGACTCTTTTACCCATTTCCCCTTTTACCCATTTCCCCTTTTGCCCCACCTCTTAGATCCCAAGGGCCGACTGTACCTGTTATCCCCATCGTGTCCGTCCTGATCCCGACCAAAAACGGTGCTCGTTACCTTGCGGACGTGCTCGACAGTATTCGCCAACAACAGGGCGACTTTACGTTGCAAGAGATTATCGCAGTCGATTCTGGATCGCGCGACGGCACGATGCAAATTCTGCAACAACATGGAGTGACTATTGTACAGATTCCCGCCCACGAGTTTGGTCACGGACGCACGCGGAACTTACTGGCCTCACATGCCCATGGCGATGCGCTGGTCTTCCTCACGCAAGATGCGACTCCAGCGAACGACCGCTGGCTGCATAATCTGCTCGCTCCATTGCGAAGCGACCCGCGCATTGTTGGCGTTTACAGTCGTCATGAACCACGGCGTGATTGTCACCCGATGGAATGGCACCGTATTGCTGAATATGAGTTACATGGCAAGCTGGAGTCGCGCGTCCATGCGATGATCGACAACCCAGACTACGAACATCGTCGTTATCTTTATCGGTTTTTTGCCAATACGAGTTCAGTGATCCGACGCACGACCTGGGAACAGATGCCATTTCCGGAAGTGGATTTTGCCGAAGATCAGGCCTGGGCGGAGCAGGTGTTGAAAGCTGGGTACAAAACCGCATACGCTGCGGATTCGGTGGTTGTCCACTCTCACAGTTACGGATTGTGGGCAAATTTTTGTCGCCACTTTGAACATGCCGTAGCGATGCACAACTTGTTTAGTGATGCTCCGCAGCGTAC
This sequence comes from Deltaproteobacteria bacterium, assembly GCA_043772795.1. GTDB lineage: Bacteria > Desulfobacterota > Binatia > Bin18 > Bin18 > VGTJ01. The sequence continues at coordinate 7,753 of JAYVFX010001202.1, read as the reverse complement.
TCTGCGGGAATGTGGCGCTGGAGCTTTGCGGGTTGCCAAGTTAGACTTGCTCTTTTGGCGGCGACAGCATGGGCACAGTAAGGCTGAGGTGCTTCGACAGTGGGCGGTTTCGGCTGTAGGCTGGCACCTTGCCGGGAATGCGGGGTATTGGTTGGGTGAACGAGTGAACCATCTGCCATCGTGGCTTGTGAAGCGGCTATCTTTTCAAGAGCAGGTGAAACGGAGATAAGCGCCTCATGCGTATTCTACAAATCGTGCACGGCTTTCCGCCGAATGAGTGGGCCGGAACGGAGTTGGTGACGCTCCATCTGTCGCAAGCGTTGCGTGACCGTGGCCATGACGTCACTGTCCTGACCCGTATTTACGACCCGCAAAGTCCAGAGGGAACGGTCCGCGAAACCAGCTACGAGAGCCTGCCAGTGTTCCAGTTAGTGAACAATTACACTGCGAGCTCAACTTTTCGTTTGTCCTATGACAACCCGTTGTTCAACCGGCCATTCCTCCAGGTGTTAGAGCGTGTGCGGCCTGAGGTCGTACACTTTCAGCATACCCAACATCTCTCAGTGAGCTTGCTGCGTTTGGCTGCTGCGCTTGGGTATCCAACGGTCTTAAGTCTGCATGATTTCTTTTTCGCGTGTCATCGTATTCAACTGATTAACGCTCAGCAGCAACTCTGTCCTGGCCCTGACCAAGGCGAACGCTGTGTATCCTGTTTACAGGCGCTGACGAGTGCGGATGAAGCGCGTCGGCGCTTCCTAGATATGCAACGTGTGTTGCGTGCACCTGATACGATTCTCGCTCCTTCCGTGTTCCTCGCACAGAAAATACAAACGTATTTCCCGTTCCTGGAGAGTAAGCTGCGCGCAGTGTCATTAGGGGTGAAAGGCGTTGTGGGAGTTAACCGCGAGCGCCAACGTAGAGCCCCGAATACCCCACTGCGAATTTTGTATGTTGGCGTGCTGGCTCCCCACAAAGGGGCGCACGTCTTGATCGATGCCCTCAAAGGATTGTCGCACGATAACATTACGGTGTCGCTCTATGGAATGGAATGGTCACAGTGGCAGACGTACATTGACCAGTTACGTGCCGCAGCGCATGACCTCCCGGTGAAGTTCTGCGGTACGTATACACACGACGAGCTGGGAGTGATTCTCCAACAGCACGATGTATTAGTCATGCCCATGATTTGGGAAGAAACTTTTTCACTTCTTGTTCGGGAAGCGTTTCTTGCCGGTCTGCCGGTTGTCGCCGCACGTCGTGGGGCATTGGTCGAAGCCGTGCAAGACGGTGTGAATGGGCTGCTCTTTGAGCCCGAAAACGCGGAAGATCTCCGACGCTGCTTACAGCGCATGCTCACTGAACCAGACTTATTAGACCAGCTCCGTTGTACTCTGCCTCAGGTGAAGACAATGGAGCTGTATGCCCAGGAAATCGAGAATGTATACACAGAAGTGATAACCAAGAGGAGAGTAGGGCAGACGAAGATCGAGCATCCAGAAGGGGCTTCTGAGGAGATATCCAAAGGTGGAGACGATGCTGGGAAAATCCGCGCGCAAGGGATAGCAGAAGCGTTGCCAACTACAGCGAGTTTTACTTCTTGTGATGTCCACGAAAGTTATATGGAACTGCGAGATCGGGAAGCGGTCACTGGACAACCGGTTCCTCTGAGTATCTGTATTCCTACGTACAACGGTGCCGCTTTTCTTGCTGAAGCAATCAGAAGCGTGCTGAACCAGAGCTATCGTGACTTTGAATTGCTCATTGTTGACGACCGGTCCTCCGATTCTACTGTAGAAATTGCTCGTTCCTTTGCCGATTCTCGCCTCCGGGTCATCCAGAATGAGCGACAGCTCGGTATTCCTCGCAACTGGAATCGTTGTGTATCGCTCGCGCGTGGGGAATATATTTGTATCTTCCATCAGGATGATGTCATGTTACCGAAAAATCTGGAGCGAAAACTCTCCCTTTTGGAGGCTCACGCCGACGTAAGTTTTGTCCACTCAGCTGTAGAACTTTTAGTTGAAAGCACCAACATACAACCACCGGCCAACTGGATAGAGTCTGCGGCGGATGATTTTACTGTGGACGGACGCCGATATTTTCGCAAGCTCTTGTTACAGGGAAATCTGATCTGTGCCCCGGCGGTGATCGCTCGCCGTCAGCAGCTCCTTAACGTGGGAGGGTTTGATGAGGAGCTTGGATATACGCCTGACTACGAAATGTGGTTGAAGCTGTGCGTGAGTGGTCGGGTTGCTTTTCTTTGTCAGTCGCTCCTTCAATATCGTTGGCATCAGAAGAACGCTTCGCATCAGTACCGTTTCGCGCGCGGTGTGGAAGAGCTACAACTTGCGGGTCGTCGTGCTTTGCAATACGACAAAGAAACGACAGGGGCGTCGGAGGAGCGAGAAATCCTTGAGGAGACATTGGTTGCACTCGGGCGCGCACGTCACTGGGCGGCAACGCTTGAACAGGGGAACGAGTGGTTGGAGCGACAAACGCAGGACTGGCAACAGACAGCGAAAGAGCGGGATCAGATGATTCAAAAGCAGCAGGCGTGGATTGCCGAGTTAGAGAAAGGTAAAGCGTGGCTTGATGAACAGCGAGTGAACTGGCAACGGATGGTTGAGGTCGGTGAGAAAACCATCCAGGACCAGCAGGCGTGGATCGCCGAGTTAGAGAAGGGCAAAGCATGGCTTGATGAACAACAACAGTCGTGGCGAACTGAAGCCTCGCGCTGCCAAGCTGAGGCCGAACGTTGCCAAGCTGAAGCCTCACATTGGCAAGCTGAGGCCGAACGTTGGCAGATCGAAGCGAGAGATTGGCAAATGCAGTTGTGGACACGAGTCGGGGTACGATTAGGCGTCGTGAAGCCCACCGCCCGGACGGCACCCAAATCTGATCAGGAGACTCCAGGATGATCGACCCAGCACACCCTGATTTTTCATATACACCGAACTCTGGACAGCGTCCGCACTTTGACTATGCTCCGCTTGATCCGCGGGTGCCCCCCTGCGTAACGATTGTGACTCCTTTCTATAATACCGGTGCCGTATTTGATGAAACTGCCCGGTCGGTGTTACGGCAGTCGTTCCAACAGTGGGAGTGGCTGGTTATTAATGACGGTTCAACAAACGCCGAATCATTAGCGCTTTTACAACGTTACCGCCATAGTGACCCACGGATCCGAGTCATAGATCATGAAGCCAACAAAGGGTTAAGTGCAGCGCGGAACACGGGGTTTCGTGCTGCACGAACCCCCTACGTCGTGCAACTCGACAGTGATGACCTTTTGGAACCGACTGCAGTCGAAAAATGGATATGGTATTTCGAATCCTATCCTGAATTCGCCTTCGTCTCTGGCTATTCAGTTGGGTTTGCGGCACTCGAATACGTATGGGAGAAAGGGTTTCACAACGGCAGTGCATTTCTCGATGATAACCTTGTTGATGCAACGGGTGCGGTTCGGAAGACTGTCCACGAGCAAGTCGGTGGGTATGACGAAACTATTCGTGGGGGACTAGAGGATTGGGACTTTTGGCTCCGCTGCGCCAGTGCTGGATATTGGGGCGGAACTATTCCTGAGTACTTGGATTGGTATCGCCGGCGTGACTCTCATGGCGACCGCTGGGCCAATTGGGGCACTCCTCAACAGATTGAGACTTTTCGCAAAAAGCTTCGTGAACGGTATCCACAATTATGGAAAGGGAAATTCCCTCAAATTCAACCGGTGTGGCATCTGCCCAATGCGACCGTTCCGAATACCTTGCCATGGACCAATGCCTTACAAAAGAAAAAGCCTCGCCTCTTGATGATTCTCCCCTGGTTTACGATTGGCGGAGCGGATCAATTTAATCTTGCTGCGATTGAACAATTAGTTGCCAAAGGCTGGGAGGTGTCAATTGCCACAACGCTGAAAGGAGATCACTCTTGGTTTCCATCCTTTAGTCGCTTGACGCCGGACATTTTTATCTTGCATCATTTTCTTCGTCTTGTAGATTACCCCCGATTTCTTCGCTATTTGATCGGGTCCCGACAAGTTGATGTTGTGATAATATCTAATAGTGAGTTGGGATATTTACTCTTACCGTATCTGCGGGCAATGTGTCCAGATGTGGCATTTGTCGATTATTGTCACGCCGAGACAGAGTATTGGAAAAATGGCGGCAACCCCAACTTAGCGGTGGAATATCAAGAATTGCTCGATCTGAATCTTGTGGCGTCCGCACACCTCAAATCTTGGATGGTGAAGCGTGGGGCCCAGCCGAATGATATTGAAGTGTGTCATGTGAATGTCGACGCTGAGAAGTATCGCCCCGATCCAGAGCGGCGCGTCATTGTACGACAAGAGCTGCAACTGCCAGAACGCGTGCCGATGATTCTCTATGTTGGACGTATCTGTGCGGAACGGCCTCCCCAAGTGTTAGGACATACGTTGTGGCAGTTGAAGACAATGGGCGAGCAGTTTGTGGCGATCGTGGCGGGAGATGGGCCAGATCTCGACTGGTTGCGAACCTTCATTCGTCGCCAGGGACTCAAAGACCAAGTACGCTTGCTGGGGGCTGTGGCGCATGATCGAGTTTGTGACCTCATGACTGCAGCAGATATCTTTTTTCTGCCGTCACGCTGGGAGGGCATTGCACTCTCTATTTATGAAGCAATGGCTTCTGGTGTGGCAGTGGTTGGCGCTGATGTCGGTGGGCAACGAGAATTAGTGACGCCAGACTGCGGCATCCTAGTAGCAAAAAGTGACGACGAGACTGAAGCGCGAACGTATGCCGCTGTTTTGCGTCAGCTCTTACACGATCCTGCGCAGAGGCAAGCCTTTGGCCGTGCTGCGCGAGAACGTGTGTGTACACAGTTTCGGTTGGAGCAGATGGGAGAGAGGATCGACGAGCTATTGCAGACAGCTCGTCGCTTGCAGACTGAAAGAAAGCGGCCAACCCTTGGGCAGGGATTGGGGCACGCGAGTGCGTCCCAAGCCATTGAGTACATGCGTCTGTCCGAAACAGTTGATGGACTGTGGCAAGAACGGATGCAAACGCGGGCCGCTAGTAATGTACCTCCACATCTCCTTGATCCCAACAGTGATTCCTGGCGGACCTTGGCGTATTTCACACTGCGACGCTTGTTGCTTGCGTCCTATCAAGCAGGATTACGCAAGAATATGCGGTGGTTGCTGCCTGTCAAAAACGCGGTAAAGCGAACGCTTCTCTTGCGTGGAGCATCAAGTAATGATCGATCCGCGACGACCTGATTATTCCCATACGCCGACCGCTTCTGGACGGCCTCATTTCCATTACCTGCCAGTAGAGAAAGACGCGAAGCCGTGGCTGTCGATCGTGACCCCTTTTTATAATACTGGTCCGGTATTCCACGAAACCGCACAGTCTGTGCTGCAACAGTCCTTTCAGCAGTTTGAGTGGATTATCGTCAATGACAAATCGACGGATCCTGCGGCGCGTGCGGTTCTAGAGAGCTACCGCACGCGTGATCCGCGCATCAGAGTACTCGACCATGACACCAATCGTGGACAAGGGGCGGCGCGGAATACGGGATATCGGGCGGCACGCGCTGCGTATGTGGTCCAACTTGATAGTGATGACCTTCTTGAGCCATCGGCAATAGAGAAATGGCTCTGGTTTCTGGAGTCACACCCTGAATATGCTTTTGCTGGCAGCTACTCGGTTGCCTTTGGTGGCCAGGAATACCTATGGCAAAACGGATTTCATAGTGGAGCGGTCTCACTCGAAGATAATCAGATCGATAACAAGACTATGGTCCGTACTGCTGTCCATACAGCTGTTGCTGGCTATGATGAAACAATTCGTGAGGGAGTTGAAGACTGGGACTTCTGGCTCCGCTGTGCCAACGCTGGGTACTGGGGGGGAACCGTCCCAGAGTTTCTCGCCTGGTATCGTCGCCGCCCGGCCCACAGCGATCGGTGGACAACCTGGGATGATCCAGAGTGGTGGAAACAGTTGCGTGCGACGTTTCGGCAAAAGTATAGGAAATTGTGGAACGGCGAATTTCCGCAACCACAGCAGCAATGGCACTCCCCATTTGCCGTGATCCCAGAGGAGCTGCCGTGTCACAATCAGCTGAGTAAAACGAAACCTCGGGTCCTTCTCATGGTGCCCTGGCTCTCATTTGGTGGGGCGGAGAAATTTAACCTTGACGCGATCGCGCAACTCACGCAACGTGGGTGGGAGGTGAGTATCGTTGCGACGCTCACCGCTGATCATGCGTGGCTTCCCCAGTTTTCGCAGTTCACCCCCGATATTTTTATTCTGCCGCACTTTCTGCGGGTGGTGGATTATCCGCGATTTCTTCGCTACCTGATCAATTCGCGCCAAATTGATGTGGTCATCATCTCGCAATGTGACCTTGGCTATTTTCTGCTGCCGTATTTGCGGGCAACATGTCCAACCACTGCGTTCGTGGATCTGAGTCATATAGAGGATGAATCGTGGCGGGGAGGGGGATACCCACGGATGGGGGTGGAGTATCAAGGCTTGCTTGACTTGAACGTTGTGACCTCAGAGCATTTGCAACGATGGATGGAGAAGCATGGGGCGGAGAGGCAGCGTATAGCTGTTTGTTACACCAATGCTGACACTACTCTCTGGTGTCCGGCGACTGGCGATAGACGAGCGCTGCTCCGTCGAGAACTGCAACTCCCAGAGTCAACCCCTGTGATCATCTATGTTGGGCGTATCTGTGCGCAGAAGCAGCCGCGAGTGTTCGCTAATACTATTGCGCTGCTCGCTCAGCAACACCTCGATTTCCAGGCAATAGTTGCTGGGGATGGTCCAGATCTTGAGTGGTTACGAACGTTTGTGAAGAAGCAGGGATTAACACCTCAGGTTTCCTTTCTGGGCGCGGTAGCCAGCGACCGTATCCGGGAGTTGCTGCAAGCGGCAGATGTTTTTTTCCTTCCTTCTGAATGGGAAGGGATTTCACTGGCAATCTATGAGGCCATGGCGTGTGGATTACCAGTAGTGGGGGGCGATGTCGGAGGACAACGAGAGCTACTCACGCCAGAATGCGGAGCGCTTGTCTCTCGCAGTGATGAGCAGGCAGAAGCGCAACAATATGCCGAGGAACTCGCTCGTCTTCTCCACGGCGATCCATTGCGTCGTCAAGCGCTCGGGCAGGCCGCTCGTAAACGCATTGAAGATCACTTTCCGTTATCTTCGATGGGTGACCGTATCGTGTCACTGCTGCAGGAAGCAATGCACTTCCACCAAAGCAAACCACGAACGCGGCCTACTTTTGACGTTGCGCGGATTAGTGCGATGCACGCCATCGAGTACACTCGCCTTGCGGAGGTAACAGACGGATTGTGGAGAGAGCGAGGTCTGTCTCGGCCAGCAACTGTACCTGCGCATTTGCTTGACCCTGAACATGACTCTTGGCGTACGCTGGCATACTTTACGCTGCGACGTGCGGCATTACCGTATTATCGTGCATTGTTGGCAAAAAATGTAAAATGGCTGCTGCCGATGAAGAACAAACTGAAAACGACTTTCTTGCGCAATCCGCGAGCTCAGGGGGAAAAGGTCTAAGCAGAAAGGACCTAAATCGGACCACGAGACATTGGGACAATGCTCACGGCGTTGCGTAGGGGCGAAGCATTTGCCAAGCGAGTATCCACCGGGCGGGCAGCCTCATTGCAAATGCTTCGCCCCTACAGGACTGTGCCAATCTCGTGTGGTCTGATTTAGATCACGTACTCAAGCTGTACGATGAAATT
>JAYVFX010001201.1:0-6894 GCA_043772795.1 Deltaproteobacteria bacterium | reverse complement strand
AGATCTCACAGCTAGCCGCTTGAGTGTCCCAATCTCGTGTGGTCTGATTTAGAGCAAACGCTAACATCACCACGGGGTGGAAAATCGGTGCTCCCATCGCGCATGAGGATCATCCCTAACGAGCGCTGTATGCCGCCTTGCGCATGCAAGAGGAGATGCGGCGCTATAGCGATCAGGTGCGACTGCAGCACGGAGGTCCCTTAGCGTTGCGAGTGGGAGTGAATACCGGCGAGGTCGTTGTGCGTTCGATTCGCAAAGACGATCTGCATACCGATTACGTCCCGGTCGGCCATTCCACCAACCTGGCCGCCCGCATGGAGCAGATGGCCACGCCCGGCTCGATTCTGATTACGGAGTACACTAAGAAACTCACCGCCGGGCACTTCGAGTTCAAGGCGCTGGGCGCGGGTGAGTCGAAATCCCCTCTCCCTGCCGGGGAGAGGGCTAGGGTGAGGGGGGATGGAAGAGAATCTTCACAACCTCAAACAACTCATTCTGGAGAAGACCGAAGGCACGCCGTTCTTCATGGAAGAGATCGTCCAGGAATTAGTAGAACAAGGGGTGTTAATACACGACGGTGTAGGGGCGGGTTTGAAACCCGCCCCTACCCTGCATTCTCGTCTGGATCTGCATATCCCAACCACCGTACAAGGCGTCCTTGCCGCACGCATTGAGCGGCTCCTTGCAGAAGAGAAGGCTCTCCTGTAACAACTGGCCGTTATCGGGCGTGAATTTCCTCTGAGCCTCCTCAAACGCGTGATCGCTCAGCCTGAAGACGATCTGTATCGCCTCCTGTCGGTTCTCCAACACAAAGAGTTTCTCTACGAACAACCCGCGTTCCCTGAAGTCGAATACATTTTCAAGCACGCACTGACCCAAGAGGTGGCATACAACTCCGTCCTGGTAGAACGGCGCAAAGCGCGGCACGAACAAACTGCACAAGCCATCGAGCAATTTTTTCACAACCAGTTAGAAGAGCATTACAGCGAGTTGGCGTATCACTACATACGCAGTGGCAATATGGAGAAAGCCATAGAGTATTTGCACCTGGCCGAACAGCAAGCGGTACAACGCTCGGCCAACACAGAAGCAATCAGTCACCTGACCACCGCCCTGGATGCGCTGCTGGTAGAGGTGCATGGGAAAGTAGGACAGCCAGAGGAAGGGCTGAGGATGTTGGCCGAGGCACTGGCAGCAGTGGAAAAAACCGGGGAGCGTTGGTGCGAGTCGGAGCTGTATCGGCTCAAGGGGGAACTCCTGCTGGCGCAGGGAAGCACGGAGCAAGGAGCAAAGAGCAGGGAGCGGGAAGCACGGAGCAGGGAGCAAAGAGCAAGAGTCTGAAAATACTGCCCCCCGATCCCTGACCCCTGATCCCCAAGGCGAAGCCGAAGCGTGCTTTCTCAAGGCCATCGAGATTGCCCAAAAGCAACAAGCCAAATCCCTCGAACTGCACGCCACAATGAGCCTGGTCCGGCTACGACAACAGCAAGCCTCAGAGCAGGGAGCCCGGAGCCCGGAGCACAGAGCAGGAAGCAGGAAGCACGCACGAGGCTCGACGAAGCACACAAGATGTTATCCGCGATCTACAACTGGTTTACCGAAGGCTTTGATACAAAGGATTTGCAAGAGGCGAAAGCGCTGCTTGAGACGTCAAGTTAGCGATCTGTTCACCTATCTTGGTCTCATGCAAACACAATAGTCTCTGTCCAGCGAAACCTAGCGCTGGAATGTGTCACACTTATTAGAAGCCTATAGGGCTAGAGGTTCGCACCGCTCGCCCGAGTTGACGGCACTTGGTACATACAGTGGTGTATCGTTATAATGCCAGCGAAAACTATGGAACCTAGAAGCATTCCACAAAACCGACTTGTGCTCGAACACTTCAAGAGCTTGCTGCAAGAACGGGAAGTACCGCTCTCCCGCCTCGTATTGTTTGGCTCCCGTGCACGTGGAGACGCTGATGCGGAGTCTGATTACGATGTGCTGGTCGTGGTGGAACGGCTCGACCGCCAAATTCGCATGACCGTGAGCCGTTGCGCGTGGGAAGCCGGGTTTGAAGACTGTCTGCTGATTGTTCCCGTAGTTGTCACCAAAGACGAAGTCGAACATAGCCCTTTTCGTTCGTCGCTCCTCATGCAGGCGATCCGTGCTGAAGGCGTGACGATATGAATTCCGAGGACATCCGGCAGCTTGTCCAAGGAAGAATCGAACAAGCCGTGGAAAGTCTTGCCGATGCAAAGACGTTGCTGACAACCGGACGTGGTGGTCGCTCGATCGTGAACCGCTCATATTATGCGATGTTCTACTGTGTACTGGCTCTTCTACAAACGATCAACAAGACTCCACGCAAGCATCAGTGCGCGATTAGTTTTTTCGGTCGCGAGTTTGTCCATAGAGGACTCCTGCCCAAGGAGTTATCATTCGACTGACATCGGATCTTTGAACTGCGGCAAGTCGATGATTACAAGAAAATCGAACCAGTCAGTCTTGACGAAGCGCAAGATGCGATCGCTATAGCTGAACGGTTCCTAACAGCAGTGAGGACCTATCTCACAACTGGCGGGTACTTGCCTCAAGAGTAGCGCCCTTGATGGAAAGGTTAAATAGTGAAGGAATCGAGGACGCGTCCCCTACGCTCTACTCAACGTCAGGACGGGATAAAAGGCTTCTAATATATGTCGCACGTTGTGATTATCGGCGGTGGGTTTGGCGGACTGTACGCCGCGCGTACACTGAAAGGTGCGCCTGTACAGGTCACGCTTATTGATCGTCGTAATTTTCATCTCTTTCAACCCTTGCTTTATCAGGTCGCAACCGGTTGGCTGTCGCCAGCAGATATTGCCTCCCCTTTGCGTGCCGTCCTGAAACGTCAACGCAATGTTCAAGTATTACTGGCAGAAGCCACCGACATTGATGTTGCCAATCGGCGCGTCATCCTCACAGATGGAGAGGTTAGCTATGATACCCTCATTGTCGCCACCGGTGCACGGCATCACTACTTTGGCAATACGCAGTGGGAACAATTTGCTCCCGGTCTCAAGACTATTGAAGATGCAACGGAGATCAGACGCCGCATCTTATTCGCCTTCGAAGCCGCTGAACGTGAAACTGATCCAGAGCGTATGCGCAGCTGGCTGACGTTTGTCATTGTTGGCGGTGGACCAACTGGAGTGGAGCTAGCCGGGACTCTAGGAGAACTCACCAAGGACACCCTGCGCCATAACTTCCGCCACATCAATCCGACTGAATCCCGCATTCTCTTAGTGGAAGGAACCGATCGGATTCTTCCTGCCTATCCAGCCGAACTCTCGGCCAAAGCCGCGGCGGCATTAGCACGACTGGGTGTCAGTGTCCGCACTGGGGCGACGGTAACCGATGTTCAATCTGATGCCGTTATCCTGCGCAGCAATGAACAGAGCGAACAGCTTGCGACCCGCACGGTGATATGGGCGGCTGGCGTGCAAGCGTCTCCGCTCGGTCGTATTCTTGCCACTGCAACCGGCGCCGAGCTTGATCGTGCAGGTCGGGTCATGGTGGCACCAGACCTCAGTGTCCCTGGTCGCCCAGACATCTTTGTCATCGGCGACCTCGCCCACTATCGCAACCAACACGGTCAGCCGCTTCCTGGTGTTGCTCCTGTGGCTATGCAACAAGGACACTATGTCGCTGAGGTAATTCGCCACCGCTTACGTGGTCAAACGCCTCCACCATTCCACTACCGCGATCGTGGCAACATGGCGATTGTTGGACGGGCTGAAGCTGTGGCTGACATAAAAGGCTGGCGATTCTCTGGGCTACTCGCGTGGTTGGCCTGGTTGTTTATTCATCTGATCCAGCTCGTCGAATTTGAGAATCGCCTCCTCGTTCTTATCCAGTGGGCCTGGAATTATTTCTCGCGCAATCGCAGTGCTCGGCTGATTACCGGAGAACCTCCGTCACGAAGCTCACCGTGATGCAATAAACCCATGAGGGACAGGAAATATGATATGAATACAGCTAGACGCATGAAAGTTCTCGACTTACAGTAAACTCCATGAGCGAACAGATTACCCTTCAGGTGTCCGATCGAGTGGTGACTCAAGCTGCCCAGATTGCTGCGCGGACCCAACGGCGTGTTGAGGAAGTGCTTGAAAGCTGGCTGGAGTGGGCGAGCACCGAGATGCCGGTTGAAGCGCTCTCCGATAAGGAGGTCTTAGCACTGACGGAGTTGCAACTGACTGATGAACAACAGACGGTCTTGAGCGACCTTCTGGCAAAAAACCAGGGCGGGACACTGGATGCCGAAGGGCGGCGTCAACTTGATGCACTGATGCGTGTCTATGAACATGGCTTGCTCCGAAAAGCTCAGGCGCTAGGAGTGGCCGTCCAGCGAGGCTTACGCGAGCCCCTGCAACCATGAGCGCACCTGATGTTCCTGGCCCTCTTCGCCAGCGAATCTGCGATGCAGCTCGCGACCGCTGCGGATACTGCTTGAGTTCGCAACGCTACGTGATGAGCAAGTTAGAGATTGAGCACTTTATCCCACGTGCACTTGGTGGGCTTGATGATGAGTCGAACCTGTGGCTCTCGTGCGGCTTGTGCAATCGCTACAAGGGACCCCAAACGGTGGGAGTTGATCTGGTCGAAGGTGCGCGAGTTCCGCTGTTCAATCCACGCACCCAGGTTTGGAGCGAGCATTTTCGCTGGAGCCCGGACGGAACGCTCATTCTTGGCCTAACTTCCACTGGTCGAGCAACGGTTGAAGCCCTACGCCTCAACAACGATTTGGCGGTTGAAGTGCGCCGCAACTGGGTGTTGGCGGGTTGGCATCCTCCTGAAGAGTGAGATCCGTGGAGGGCGCACATTCGTTCTCTCCTGCGGTTTCTTTCGCGATCACGCCAATGCCTCCAGCAGCGCCTTGGCCTCTTGCAAGTCCTTGGTATCAAACCCTTCGGTGAACCAATTGTAGATCTCCGCTAACATGTGGTGAGCTTCGGCGAGCCGGATGTGTGCTCCCAGCTCTTTGCTCCCTGCTCCGTGCTCCACGGCTTGTTGTTGCCACAGGCGCGCGAGGCTCATCGTCGCGCGGAGTTCTAACGACTTGGCTTGTTGCTTACGCGCGATCTCGATGGCCTTAAGGAAACATTCTTCCGCTTCTAATTGCGGATTGTAGAATGCGGATTGCGGATTCTCAACTTTGAACTTTGAACCTTGAACGTTGAACTGTTGGAGCGTTAGAGTTCCCTTGAGCCGATACAGTTCCGCCTCGTAGAAACGTTCCCCAGTTTTGTTCACTGCAACCAGCGCTTCAGCCAGCACGCTCAATCCTTCTTCTGGCTGTCCTACTTTCCCATACCCTTCGGTCAGCAAGGCAAGATAATGTGGTCGCCACACCTCCGCCCCTGTGGTCCGGTAGGCAGCCAAACCTTGGAGCATCTGGGTAATCCCTTCCTCTCCCTGTCCTGCCTCGGCTCGTGCCCAACCTCGCAGGATAGTTCCCCAGGCCACACAGAAGGGAAATCCGTGTTCAGTCGAGAGCGTCATGGCTGCCTCGGCTCGTGCCTGAGTCAATTGCTCTTCCCGACGGAACTGATGGAATATCGCAGCCCAGTTCAGGGCCAAAGCCAAGCTGAAGGGGTGAGACAGCTCCTGGGCTAAGGCGCAAGCCGCATGGATTTTGTGCAGGGCCTGCTCCGGATAACCAAGCTGCCAGAGAATATAGGCCGTAAAGACCCCGTAAGACACCCCGGGGTCTTGTCCATAGAGAACGGCGTGGGAGTGATGTTTCTGGGGGGTATAGAGGGCGCTCCCCTGGGCATAGTGCTCTCGGGCTTGGGCAAACTCTCCTACAGAGTACAAGGAGAGTCCCTGCTGTAAATGGGCTTCCAAAAGCAGGTCTGGGTCTTGCACGCTCTGGGCGAGACCGAGGCACTGTTCCCCCAGTTCATGCGCGGTCTGTAACTCCCCCTGCGTATAATAGAAACCGTACAGTCCGTGCAACACCGAGAAGAGCTGAGGAGGGGCTTCATCTACCTGGTGACACAGCTCCCGGGCCCGGATGTACGCCTTTGCGACTTCCGACGCCCCGTAGCCTTTCGTGGCGATCAGCGGCACGCCCAGAGCGATCTGCAGCGTGAGTTCTTGCTGGATACGTTCAGAGGTGTCCGGCAAGGTCTTAAGCAACTCCAGAGCCGAGGTCAAGTGTCTAATGGCCTCTGCATGCGCCGACCGTTGTCCCGCCTGTTGCCCAGCAAGGGAGAGATAATCGACTGCCTTCTGCGTATTCCCACTGCGACTGTAATGATAGGCTAACTCGCTGTAATGATCCTCCAGCCGCGTGTGATAGACCTCTTCCATCGCCTGTGCCGTGCGTTCGTGCAGCACTTTGCGGCGCTCGATGAGCAGGGAGCTGTACGCCACCTCCTGTGTCAGTGCATGCTTGAAGATGTACTCCACCTCCGGGAAGGCGGGTTGCTCGTAGACAAACTCTCCAGCTTGGAGACGAGACAATAAACGATGGAGTTCGTCTTCCGGTCGCGTCACGACTTTGCGCAGCAGGCTCGACGAGAACTCCCGACCAATGACTGCCAGTGTCTGGAGCAAGGCTTTCTCTTCCGTCGGCAGGCGATCCATGCGCGCCGCCAGCACGCCTTGTACCGTGGTCGGCAGGCGGAGGTCGGTCAAACGTGATATCCCAGCCGTCAACAGTCCTTGCTCGCGCAACGTCTGCACCAGCTCTTCCATGAAGAACGGATTGCCTTCGGTCTTGGCGAGGATGAAGCGTTTGAGCGGTTGAAGGTCAGCGTCGCTCACCCTCTCCCTAGCCCTCTCCCCTCGAGGGAGAGGGGATTCTGAGGCTTCGTTCAACAGCGCTGCCAGCATCTCCTCCGCCTGCTCGTTGCCGAGCGGGTCGAG
>JAYVFX010001200.1:0-2681 GCA_043772795.1 Deltaproteobacteria bacterium | reverse complement strand
TTGCTTAGATGGTGAAACGGACGATGGTCACCCCTCGTCCGCACAAGATACCATCCGTCGGTTTCGATCATCTTGATAATCTCCCTAACTTTCATAGATAGTATCTACGGTGGCGCGGCGGGTTAGGGGGCTTGTTCATCGTTTTTAATCCGTAGGTGCAGAATACGGTCAGGGACAGATTCTAATTTTAACTCTACTCTCAGGTTACAACGCAATTCTCGGAGCAGAGCATCCAGCGAGGCGCCGCGTTGGGCTGCGAACTCAGCCGCAAACTCCTGAACCAACTGCACCTGACGTGGCGAACCAAATAGTTGGATATCAGCTACCGCAGACTCAAGCTTTAAGGCGTCAAATGGTCCGTGTCGTAGGGCACATGACTCCAAGCGACGATATGCCTCAATGAGGTAGCCAATTCTCTGTTCTCTACGTTTATTGGTACGGCCTCGGCGTCCAGTAAGCACGTGGACAACGAAGCCACCAACTACTGCTGCCGCTAGTGGAGTAAGGAGTTGCCAATCCATAGCTACGAAGGACAAAGACTTTCCTCACCAGTTCGCCATTTACAAAACAAGCGTGAGAGACTCCTACGCCGTCTCTGTTGCTTGTATTGGAGACGTGGGCAGGGGTTCGTAGTGTAACACCATGATTTGGTCTGGCCGCAGGCCGAGGGACTCGTAGGTGCGCCCCTCACGATCACTGAATTCGACTTCAAAAGCACTACCGCCAGCCAGCATTTCAACTACTGTCCCCACCTGACCGCGCCACAGATTGTATTCTGGGAGGTCAACAGTCAGCGCCACAACATCCAGAAGTTTGATTAGGGTTGTTATTCGACACCTCCGTTGTTTAGAGAGGATAGCAGGTCGTCAACCTCGGGGGATCCGTCTCGTGCTCAATAATCCATCCACTACGAATCACGGCCTGTTTCCTACTCCCGGTCAGGGAAAAGTCGACGGTATACCGTTGTTCGTAGACATCTCGTCGCCCTAATTGTGCCTCGTGGGTCTTCACCACTCGGAGCAAGGTGTCGCGCAACGCTTCGGCATCAGTGGCAGTGATGCCCACGGCAGCAAACAGTCGCGCCTTATGTTTTCCATCATTATGCCAAGGGTTCAGGCAGTAGTCGCGTAATTTGCGGATATCCACTACTGCATGCTCTGCATTCGGAATGAGCATGGAACCCCTTCAGCTTCTGTCTGAATTGTTTTGGACCTTTCCTCTCCGTAGAGCAGATCGTACATCAGCTTGCAGTTAGGTAAGCCACCTAACGCCCCCGCGCACCGCGAGCTGCCCAAACGCGGCCTTTCGGGTTTATTCCAAACCGCAATAGGGCAGCGATGCGGTGGCGCGGATTGTTAGCCAGCACTCCCCAATCTCGTACAAGAATTCCAGAGTCAAGTCTCAGCCCCGGTGAGCCATTCAATGGGGTTGGTTGACGGGTAAGACCACCTTCGCCTCTCACGATACGATTGCGCTACTCTGCCACGCCCTCAATGATGGAGTACAGGGATGGGAGTGACAAGATACGACTGACTTTCAACCCCGCACGGGCAAACAGGACTTGGAATTCGGCTTCCGTCCGAGCTACCCCGCCATCGGTCCCTACTAACATTTCTATATCCAGCACCTTGGCTGGTGAGGGGACATTCCCGGGCGGCATCACCGATTCGATAACCAGCACACGGCCCCTTGGATTCATAGCTATGCGACAATTGGCGAGGATTTGCGTTGCGCGCTCATCATCCCAATTAAAGATCACTCCTTTGATCGTGTAGCCATCCCCTCCTGGGGGGACGCTGCTGAAGAAATCACCCCCGACTACTTGGCATCGATCTTCGAGACCCTCCGCCTTCATGCGTGGGCGAGCCTGATCAGCAACTCCGGGCTGGTCCAACAAGATGCCTCTCAGCGTTGGATTGGCTTGCAGAAGCGCCGCCAGAAAGTACCCTGTCCCACCGCCAACATCCACCAGAGTGTGAAAAGTCGAGAAATCGTAGGCTGCACAGACCACAACGGCGTCCTGCTTCGACATGGACGCCATGGCTTCCGCCAGATTGTCTTGGTCAGCGGGGTGCTGTCGTAAATACTCGTACAGGCCCACGCCGTGAATGTTTTCAAAGTAAGACTTGCCGGTGTGGACGCTTTCTAAAAGATGCTCCCACGAACGATTGTGCCACTCACTGCCCGTCATCAGAGCTAGGCCCTTTAATGAACTCGGAGCATCGGTACGTAAGAGATCAGCGAGCGGTGTCAGGGTAAAGTATCCCGGTTCGATTTCGGCAAATACGCCCATCCCAGCTAACGCACGCAGGGCGCGATACAGCGATGGTGCATGTGTGTCGGTGGCCTTGGCCAAGTCTGTGGTCGATTTGGGGCCATCTTGCAGCAGATCAGCAATGTCCAGCTTGGCCGCGACAAAGAGCAAATGGGATTGGGCTTTCCCCCAGAGCATCCCCGCCAACTGAGCCAGCGGCGGGACAGCAGCGGTCTGTGGGGTATCGACTTCTGCCATACAACCCTCCTTTCTGTTCTTGAAAATACTCGAGCGCTCTCTTTCGGTTCACTATAAGTGATATTGACTGGCTATAGGTAACCTAAATGAAAGGTGTCGTCATATTGCCTTGTTCGCCCTTCGACAGGCTCAGGGTGAACGGGTTTAGTATTGAAATCGCATAAGATTT
>JAYVFX010001199.1:0-2984 GCA_043772795.1 Deltaproteobacteria bacterium | reverse complement strand
CGCAAATACTCCTCGTATCCAAAAAGCACAAATTTCAATGATGGCAAATCGTAGTACCCGGCACCATCGGTGAACAGATTGTTAATTCTCTGTTGAAGTACTGGAATTGAAAAGTGGCGTTTCACTCTCTCCTGAAGCAACGAGACCGCGTCAAGTACGTTCTTTTCTCCGTTACGTAGGCCGTGAGCGATGCGATACGATTCTGCTTCGCCAACATCGGAACGGGTGCCAGTAAGCACACGAACAAGGAGTAAAAATCGCTCTGCTTGCTGAAGTGTTGATAGGATATCTTCCTCGTCGGCGTCGGTCGAAAGTACGGCCAAAAGCAACGGACGAAGTACGCCAAAGTTCAATCGCTTAAGTCGTATCAACCCGAGCGAAACGATCTGTCCGAGAGTTTCCGCGTGATGCTCAGGAAAATGCAAGCGCTGCCAGACTCGTGCGCTAATTTGCAAACTGTCGGCATAGCTTTGAATATCGTTGAGTGTGAGTTTGCCCTGCTCAAGTCGCTCCGTTGTGAAATGACGATTAAGGAGAAACTGACTGAGCGGATCTGCTTCGTCTTTATCGTATCCAAAAAATACAATCCAGTGAGCTCGAAGAAACTCATCATCGTCGAGAGATTCATCTGGGTTTCTTCCGAGTTCTTCGTAGACCGTTCTCCATACGGAGTTAATATTCAACCGAACTTTCTTGCGTTCGGACTCAGTCCCCTTTGCCAAAGTTGAAAGATATATCAACCGATTTTTTAGAAGTTCCAAACGTGAAAGAGATTTGCCACGGTTGTTCATCGTCTCGAACGCGACAAATACGTCAATGTCGTCGTTCAACTCATGTAAGTTGAATCGAAACCGTTGAGCCATTATTTTAAAAATACGCTCAAGATCGACGGGCTTATCGATCTTGCTGAGTTTTTCGCGGAAGAAATCCCGCGCAGCTTCGAGATTTTTGGTATAGACAGTTCGTATTCCGTGATACTCGTTTGACGGGACTCCGAGTATTTGAGTTCGGAAAAACTCGTGGCTGGGATTGTCTGTTGCGTAACCGAACAGACAACTCCGAAGCGGGTTAGTTCCTTTCACTAAGTATCGCTCGCGCAACTCTGACACTTTTTGGCCTGCAATCAATAACTCCTCGTTCTGGTCCTCCAGCAAACATTGCAGAAGTATGACCGCTGTTGTGAGACGTTGTTGTCCATCCACTACGAAATATGGCTCATAATCTGCTTCTTTAATGAGCCATGTGTCACTTTTCCATTCGCGCCAAGATTTCTCTTCGACCTTTTCTAGCGTAAGTTGACCACAGTAATGTGTCTTGTCCACGCCCACGCGATTGAGGTCCGACCAAAAATCTATCAGTTGTCGCGATCCCCACGCGTATCCCCTCTGGTAGTCTGGAATCCGAAATAGGCGGTTGTTAAAAATTCTTGCTAGACTCAGCAATTCAGTAGGCATAGTCAGGCATCACTCCGTTAAAAGCTTTGCAAGTTCGTATTTTTCGTTGCGGCCTAACGCCCCCGCGCACCGCGAGCCGCCACACCGCGCCCTTTCCGGGTTAGCAGAACCGCACCGTGGCGGCGATGCGGTGGCGCGGCGGGTTAGCGGGCGCAGCACGAATTGTGATTAGGCCCTCAGGTACATATTCCATCTCTCATTTGGTGGTGAGGATTCGCTGGACGTTCTCTGGCGCAAAGAACTCTGGCACTGGTACTGTCCCCGCCCACGTACCCAGAAATCGGTTTGTCTCGGTTTGATTCCCGCATAACGCTGCCAACAGTTGCTGTACCTGAGGTGAAGGTGGTTCGGCTAAATTCGCCAACTGCGTCGTGAACTCATACATCGGAAATACCGCAGCATTGCGTTTACGCTCATATTCCGCCAAAGCCTCGGTGAGTGGTCGGCGTCCACCAAATCCGTCGTCAACGGCTTCCATTAATAGTTCCGCATCCCGAAAACTGTCCGAAATCCCTTGGGCGGTGGCGGGGTCTTTGTGGTATCCCGCATCGCCTACCAGTGCCCACCCTGAACCATAGGGCTTGCGAAAGAAGTTTACTGTCTCTGCCGTCCCGACGAAGCGCTCCTCACGCTTGCCAGAGTGTACGCGTTCCGCAAGAGAAGGTACAAGCTCCAAACTCTTACGATAGTTTCCCTCAATATCTTTCCGAAATTCATGGAACTCTTGATGGGGCCAGCCAACCAGGACGACGGTCAGTCCATCGTTGGTGGGTGCGACGATGAAAGCGCGTCGGGCTCGCAAGTAGAACTCAACCTTCTCGCTGGGGAGACCGCTCCAATGGCCGGCGTACCAACATGTGAGGGCGGGCTTGGCGTTGTACTGAGGAGCCTGTACCGCTCGGGCTACGCTGGAGTGGGTGCCGTCTGCTCCGATTACCAGACGCGCGTGTTCGGTCACTGTCGGTCCGCCCTTCACTCGGCCACGAATACCCGTGACACACTCTCCGTCCCAGACGAGATCCTGTACTGTGAATTCCTCTCGCAGTTCAGCTCCGGCTTCTACCGCGGCATCCACAAGAATCTTGTCGAGGACGGTGCGACGCGGTGCGTACCCCTCGACGACACCATCTACTGGTGGAGGAGTCCCATTGAGAGCAAAGGCACCAAAATCAAATGTCAATGTGAAGAGAGGTGGGCAGTTCGACGCTCGGAGTCTGTCCAGGAGCCCCCAGCGCTTGAGTTGAGCACCACCAAGCTGTTGGACATAGTAGCCATTGACGACATCACTGGGGAAGGCGGCCTTATCCACAAGTAGGACCCGGTAACCCTTGCGGGCTAACAGCATAGCTGTTGGTGATCCAGCACAGCGGGCTCCAACGATGATTGCATCATACATGCTTGCACTCTTCTTTATGTTGCTGTTGGTTGACCTCTCAGTAGGGCTGAGCGCCTGCTAACGTCGGCGATCACTTGCCGCCGCCCAGACGAAACCTTTCACGTTTAGCAGGAACCGCAAGCGGGCGGCGGTCA
>JAYVFX010001198.1:0-3800 GCA_043772795.1 Deltaproteobacteria bacterium | reverse complement strand
CCTAACGTTTGCCCTCAGCGGCAAGGCCCCAACCGCATCCGTTCGGCTTCAGACGGAACCGCATCAGGGGCCGCGTCCGCTGGAGGGTAGGGTTAGGCGTCATTGGCCTTGCCTGTTCAATGCTGCCTTGCGAATTATGACATGGTGATACCCGTCGCCGTCTCCTTCTTCCATCATCTCCAGCCCGGCCTGCTGCAGCTACGCCCGGACCTGTGGCAGGGGCGGATGATAATGGTATACGTCGCATTGGTCAGACCATTCTTCCTCCGCAAGAGGGAGGCCCAACTGCTGCCCCTTGCGAAAGGCGTTTGTAATGTCTTGCGCGTCAGCTACTTCTACTGTGCAATAGCCACAGCCCTGAGGCTTCAGGGCCCGCCGAAAGGTTCGGATCGATCCATCTCATTGTCTCTCCATGGCTGAAGTGATCTATTACTACAGGTCACCTGCTCTGTTCTGAAAATAGCTTGGTTGGGCCGCCTCCGCCTAAGGGGACAGGTATTTCCGGTACCAGGATCTCCAATCACTGAGCCGTAGGCGAATCCGACCCTTGCTATGTGACATTCCCGCGTTCCTCCGGCCTCCAAAACGACCGGCGCGTTTGCGCTCGAAACTCCCGGCAGCCAACTCAAGCCCGACTCGATCGATCTGCTCCAGGGCGATGCATTCTTCTTCCGTCAATCCCACTTTTGCTGCTTCGCCGCACGGATCGGTCAGAAAGCGGGCACGCGCTTGCGCATCGACATAGATGCGCGCCAGTAATGACTCGAAGGCTGCTGCACTCATATCGCCTGCTCCCTCAAGAATGCGGCGCGCTGACTTCTCCCCTGTGCCAAAGCGTGGCGTGCCCGATCAAGTTGCTCCAGGAGACGATCGAAGGGCGGGAATCGTCCATCCCGTTCCAGTATGACAGTCAGCGGTCTTGGCGCTCGCCTTCCGACTTCCGTCAGCAGATCGTACACTGCTTCCGGCACATCGTGCAGATGATCGTCCAAGAGCCGCCGGCTGGAAGAGGCAGTGGTCGCGCCACCAATCCACTGTCCGCCCGCCACATGAATAGCGGCAATCCGTTCTCTCGGAATCTGCGCCAAGAATTGCTGAGGATCGAACTGAAAGTTCACCGCATTGGCATAGAGGTTGTGAAGGTCCAGGAGCAGATCGCAATTAGCCGCCGAAAGAATCTCAGTTATCCAGGTCGCCTCATCATAGATGCTGCCTGGAGGGTCGATGAGAGTGGCCACGTTTTCGACCAGAGGCGTCACGCCAACGACGGCTCTGGCACGGGCGAGGTTTGCAGTCGCTCCCTCAATAGTTGCCGAGGTACGCGGCGGTGCGGCAAGATGCCCGATTTCATATCCTCCTCCCCGAACAAAGGCGAGGTGCTCGGACCAGCATTCCGGCTGTATTTCTCCGACAAGTCGCGCCATCTTTTCCAGCCGCTCCTCTGCAACTGGAACTGCAGAAGCCAAACCTAAAGTGACCCCATGCAGGACGAGCGGCACTTGAGCCGCCAAGGTCTTCAGTGCCCGTAGCGTGCGGCGCGAAGTATGAAAGTAATCGTCGGCGATCACCTCTACAACGTCGATGCGATGGCGGTTCGACAGGATACTCGCAGATAATTGCGGACGCCAGCCAAGCCCAATCCGGTCGTGCATTGCTCAGTCTCCGCCTCCACAGCCCCCGCAGCCGCCTCCATCGCCACCCCCGCAAGAGGACCCGCAGGCAGAGCCACAGGATGAAGAGGAAGACGAGGAACCCGAAGAGGCTTTTGGGTACAGTTTTTTCGCATAGGGAAAAGCGATTTCTGAAACTGCCCCTATCCCAAAGACGGCGGCTAACAATGCCAGTTCATTGGTTGCCCCCCCGGGTCGAAGGCTTGCAGCTCTTGTCTTCAGTGAGGCAAACAGTGTGCGCAAATCCGCCAGCAGGATATTGCCGCGGGCTGTACGAAATGGGTGCATAGCGCGAAATGCAAAGAATGCAAACGCGATAGCCAACACGAGCAAATACGCGATATTGGAACGCCCCCGGCTTATGGCCACAAGGATTTTCACCAGCGCGACACCCCAGAGCAGAGCCAGAGCGATAAAGAAGGAGCGCCATCGCGCCGCTTTTGTAGTCGCATCCGGCAGCAGATTGAACCCGGTCAGGGTTTGTTCATGCTCTACACACGACGCGGCAAGGTCGCCAGAGTTGAAGATCGAGGTGGCCTCATCCGGAGTCTGAAACTCTCGCAGAAGCGCCTTCTCAATCGGTCGTCGCACCAGATCGCCGACAGACTCATGTGCCACCACCAGGTTAGTTTCATCAACCTTCAGTAGCCCACGGTCGATGAGCGATATGGCCGCCACGCGCAGCGCTTCATTTTTCCCGCCTCGCAAATACGCAATCAGGTACGGGTCTGAACAGTCAATCTTGGGAGGAGTTCCGGACTCGGCCTGGCGACGGCGAAAGAAAAGCGTCACCGTCACCACGACTCCGAGCGCCATGTAAAAGACCAGAAACGCTGGCCCTGGAAGATCAAAGGGATTCACCAGTCCCTCCTCAAGCCAGCGTCTTCACCCGTGTCTGCAGCTGACGTGTCAGTTCAATGATACGCAGGAGGGTTAGCCCGGCCACTCCGGGAGGAAGAGGACGTCGCTCGCGTGCCTCCGAAAGATGGGCAAGCACGTCTTTCCAGCCACTTTCGTCCAGCGAGGCAACAACGCGCTGGAGCGCCTCCTTGGGGGTGGTAACTGTCTGATGCTCCAGTTCCAAGAGGGTTGCCGCGCACGAACGCAGCGGTCCGGCCACATCGGCGATGACGAGGGCGAGCTGTTCTTCACGGAGGCTCTGTAAGACGTAGGATTGCCGCAGGCGGAGCGTGAGATTCAACAGCACCTGCTGTAAGCGGTTGATGATGGCGCGCCGCGGAATAGAAACCTGCGTGAATGGGTCCTCTCCATAGAGAACACGCCGCCGTCGCAGAATATCCGCGAACTTTTGCGCAAACGCCTCAGCGGCTGGGCCTATTTCCTCTTCCAGCAAAAACATCGCCTTGAGTTGGATGGCCGCGTGCGCTACCCGCAGCGGCTCACGCAGACGATCAACTTCGGTTTGCTCGAAATTCGAAAGAATCACAATCAGGTTGACATCAGAGGTTGGCCGCAACTTCCCCTCCGCAGCGCTGCCATACAAGACAATGGAGCGCAGGTTGTGTCCAAAGGCATACCGAGCAGTTTCGACAAAATCGTTCACTACACGATCAACTAACTCCGGAACCTCCGGGACATTTCCTGTACTCAATTCTACAGTTTCTGACATGCTGCCTTTTTCACCCCTGCTCACTGGTACTTCATTAAAATTCTCATTCCTAGATTTCAAGCCCCATAGTGACGATGTCTATCATCATACCAGCCTAACGCCCCCGCTCAGGGGCAAGGCCCCCAACCGTAACTTTTCAGAGTCATCCGTATCCGCCACGGGGGCCTTGTCCCGTGCAGCGGTTCGTTAGGCCACCTCACCTGATATGACTTCATGGAACCCTCACGCAGTGCACCCTCCCATGATCCGCTGAACGTTCTCGGGCGCGAAGAACTCCTGGGCAGGCACCGTGTCAGCCACAACCCCAAAGAAGCGGTCCGTGTCTGCCTGATTCCCTTGCAAGGCCATGAACAACTGCCGTTGCTCTGGGGGTAAGGGCTCGTGGGCCGCAAGCTGACAGGTGAGCTCATACTTTGGCAGCACTGCTTCATTCCGGTGCCGTTCGTATTCTCCTAGCGCCTCCATCAGTGGCTGCCGCCCGGAGAAACCGGCATCAATCG
>JAYVFX010001197.1:0-4844 GCA_043772795.1 Deltaproteobacteria bacterium | reverse complement strand
CATGGAACAGTCCACAGGTACGAGCCATCATCTTTTTACGCCAGCAATCCAAACGCAAGGCCCAAGAAGATCCAAGTGATATGGTTCTCGAACAATGGCCAAGAGGCGAAAGACCGGAAAGGACATCTCTCTTTCTTCCCAATGCAAGGTGGAAGGGGACGCCTCTATCTCAAGATGAACGCCTGCCAATTGGTTGATGACCTTTTATACTCGCTGGACAAGCTGGTCGATGAACTCAAACGGGACCCAACAAAGCGGAAGGAATGCGAGAAAAGGCTCAATGAGTTCGGGAGGGTAGAAGACTTCGCAACAGTGCAGGGAAGTGCCATAAGAATGAAGGTCGGGCAGCAGATTCGGCTCGCAGCGAAACGCCGTACACGAGAGAAGATCGACAAGCATGGTAATATCGTTGTTTAGGCTGCCCGACATGGGGAGATGCTCCCGTAAGAAGACGGCCCCAAGGCGAAGGCTCAGGGGTAGGTCAGAAACCTTGCGGCATCGCGGGATGCTGGTGGAGCACGGGGCCGGGTGCAGGCCCGTCGGTCTGACACCGGCTTGCAGGTGACCGCATCCCGTGAGTGGTTCCAGGTGAATATGAAAAGATACAGTTGGGCCGCGGCGGCTGAGGCGGATGTTAGACCTCGAACGGACAAACAAGGAGGGCGCATGTCTGTCTGGCAGAGTATTGTGAAGTGGTTTATCAAGTACGCTTGGCCAGAAATTCAGGAATTCATCAAACGTCTGATACCCGAACTGCTTAACTGGGTTTATCAACAAGTTCAGGAGGTTTTAGATGCCAGCAGGCTTCGCCAGGCTGGGGAAGCTGAACAGAAGGCCCAAGCAGCACAGCAAAGAGCTGAACAGACGACCAACGCTCAAGATGCCGAACATTTTCGTAAAATAGCGGAAGTTTGGCAGAAAGTCGCTGATGACCTTCGACAGGAGAACGAAAGATTAAAAGAGGAAGTGAGCAAGCTTTTTGCCGAGACAAATACTGCAGCTCAGCGGAATGTGTCATTGTTGACAGCAGAGGACGTATTCGAGATTCACGATAAAACCCTCTCTCTTAAGAAGAACCCTAATCTGACCTTACTTCCTTCATCCTACGTACCATCTGGAATAGAGAATCACTTCAAGTTTGTTCATGACCCAAAGACTGGGGATAACCAACGGTACCATCTCTACTGCTATTACAAAGATGGAACCGGCCCACAAGGTTCACATGCGAGCTTCCATCATGAATGGGTGATTTCCGATAGTGAGTTTGACCCTGCACCTAATAAAGAAGGACTGGAAAATCGGAGGAGATTTGAGGAAACACAAGCGTTTGTCCAAGTGATTCAACGGACGCTTACCCAGGCAGGAAAACGCCTCGTTGTCACTGAAGCAGGCTTAGTCAAGATTTGACCCTCAGTTATCAGAGCGCTCGGAGTTGGTGCATACGCATACTACGATACCGGTCAAGTTGCTCAGACGGCCATTGAGCTTTTTGAGGGAGAGATTGAGTTCGAACCCGAACCAGAAGCCTAAAGTGCAAATGGCCGATGCTGTAATGGGTACAACGGAGATAGTTGCTCCTTCTTGTTTTTCCTTATACCCTCCGTCTGGTCCTAGTGCATGAATAGGAAACGTGTTGATGCCCCGAAATCCACTTGCAGAAGTGTTCGGTTATCCACCTAGCAACTTTTCTAAGATTGCTACGAGACACAGGGCCAACAAGTTCTGTCCATTCCACAATTCCTCTGGTCCCCGCTGCACTAAGAATAGCGCCACAGACCCACTCGGCGTTTGTAGTGTGTTTGAAGGAGACCGTGCAACGATCACTTGCCCTGTGCGCTTCCGGCAGGATTGGCTTATTGCTGCTGATGCAGCCGCGTTCTTCTTCCCCAAAGGTACTAACTACACATCTTTGACCGAAGTGCGATTGCATGATGCGTATGGTAAATCAGCAGGCAACATTGATGTAGTTTTAGTCTCGCTCGACAACTACGGGCGGGTTGTCGATTTTGGCGCGCTCGAAGTGCAGGCCGTTTACATCTCTGGTAATGTGAGCGGCCCTTTCCGATACTACATGGAAAATCCAACGACTCGGCACGCAATGGAGTGGCCGCGTAAGGGCTATCCTTCGCCCGATTACTTATCCTCGTCACGTAAGCGCCTCGCTCCCCAACTCATGTTCAAAGGGGGTATTCTGAACGCCTGGGGCAAGAAGGTTGCTGTAGCTGTCCAGCAGTCCTTTTTCTCGACACTACCCAAGTTTCCCCGTGTCAGCCGCGACCGAGCCGAGATCATGTGGATGATTTATGATCTGGAACACAACCCTACTGAGAACCAGTACCAGTTGGTTCTTTCCGAGACCATTTACTCCCGATTCAAGCCAGCCCTGAAGGAGCTTACTCGTCCTCGCTTTCTAGACCGCCGTCTTCGAGGCAGCACGCTTCGGCTGCTATACAGTCAGAGCAGCCTTGGCGACCGCAGCGATAGCAGTTGAGAATTTCCGATGCTCTCTTGAAGCGGTGGGCACAGTAGGGGCAGCCGTCACCAACCTGCAACTGTGACGCGTAAGAGCTTGAGGGGTTGTTCCGCATATAGTATTGTCCTTCTCGATTCATGCACTATCGGCTTTGTTCTCTCGCCGGAATTCTTCCAAAGCAATCTGAAGCACTTGCTGAAGGTGATTGGCTTGTTTGAAGCGGGTATCGCGTGCCAACAACCATGCGATGAAGTGATTAAGCAGGTCTTTCAGGTCGATCGTTTCTAGTACCTCACTTTCACATAGTTGTATGACCTCCGGAGTTACAGTTGGTCTTACTAGGACTCGTTTCGTTCCTGGGGCCTTGGAGAGATCCTTACGAAGCTTCTGGACACTTTCGTCCGTAGTCACCTGGTAGATAGCCTCTCCAGCAACAAAATCCATACCGCCATCATTAGCATGTGTTGTCGAGAATCGCTGGAGTGAAAAACCGAAAGTGCGAAAGTATTCCCGGAGAACAGCAAATGACACGACCTCAAACATCTCGCCCCGGCTTCCTGTCAATTGCGATAGATACGCATTGACGAGAGCGTATCGTTCATCAATAGACTCTCTTGGTAAAGAGCAAGTTTCTTCGAGTCTCCTGATGGCGGCCTGGCGTTGTTCGTAAGCCGACCTCAATGAGTCGATTAATTCGCTGTGAAGTTGCTTGAGTTCATCAAGGCTCACGCCATCTAAAAGCGCCCTGCGAATTTGGTATTTGTTGCCGGAGAGGTCCAGAAATCCTCTCTGCCCAAGACGACGATCAACGTACGTGGAATGGTAATCACTCTTAAGAAACTTTGCGCTTAACTCTCGAAAGCCGGCTTCTATCTGTTTCTCCGTAAGACCGGCGAAGTTTTCCCTTCGCTCAAGAGCATCAATGTGGCGAGCCAAAACCGGTATAGCAATACCGAGAACTGTCCGCTGGCCAAGGTGGTTGCGTAGGATACTACAAATGTTCTTACTAGCATTATGATTCCGGCTACTCACGCGGTTAGCTTAGTCAAATCGGATGAGGACGGAAAGAGACTACAGTCCCAGATGCTGAAGCGGCGTATCCTTGATATTGTACAAATACGCGACCGTCTAGAATTCACACAAGGTGATGGGCTTACTTCATTTACTCAATATGCAGCAGACTCACAGGCAGTCTTCTTCATTGACCCACCCTACACAGTAGCAGGGAAGCGTGCTGGAAGTCGGCTCTACAAGTATTCAGAAGTGAACCATGAGGAACTATTCCGTCTCTCTTCCAAGCTGGCAGGCGATTTTCTGATGACTTACGACGATGAAGTAGAGGTACGTGGCTTAGCTAAGCGGTATGGATTTGAAGTACGAACGGTAGCTATGAAAAGTACGCATCATGCGGCTATGAACGAACTCCTTATTGGACGCGACCTACAGTGGCTTCGTTAAGGTAGGTTATTTTTGAAGAATGGAATTCACCGGCAGATATCAAACGTCTAACAATCCACTGCACCGTATTGCCGCCCGCTTGCGGTTTGGGATGAATCCGAAAGAATACGGTTGGGGCGGCAAACGGTGAGTGGAGGCGTTAGAGCCACAAGGGTCAGGAGAACTAGCCATGACTTTGACGGACAAGCTTCTAGTGACGATTCTCAGCGGCTTGCTGATTTGGATAATTAAAGACCTCACGGTTTATTTCCTTCAGCGAAACCGTATTCAAGCAGCGCTGCTTACCGAAGTAGCTTTCCTCATTGAAGCAGTTACAGAGGCCAAGCGATACTTGGAAGAGTCCTTCCAGAAAACGGTACAGACTGGCAAGGAAGTTCAATACTCAGCGGCATTCACTGCGGAAGAGCGTAATATCTATAAAGAATACTCGCCAGTTCTGACCTCATATCTCGCTGAGCGCAACCTAGTACGCTTAATTAAATTCTATCGAGCTGTCCAAGAATTTGAGGTCCTTTGTACAGGTTTCTTTTCTGACCTGACCGAATGGAAAAAGCAGAAACACACTCTTACGGACGACGACGTGCGGTACCTGGACCGCAAAAAGGCCCGTATTGTAAGTATTGCCAACATCATCACAGCAAGATCAGTTCACAAGATTTCGGATCTTCCTGAAGATTACCGAGGCGAGTTGGGTCCTGGAACAATTGTTCGGTAGCGTGTGCAGGCTCTAACCCGCCGCGCCACCGCATCGCTGCCCTATTGCGGTTCTGCTGAACCTGAAAGGGTGCGTGCGGGCAGCTCGCGGTGCGCGGAGGCGTTGGACATAGCGAGAGGCTCGCAAATGGTCTGGACAATAATGCCACCCAACCAGCAGAGCGTGCAAAGTCACGGAGGCAAGCCGGCATTGCGGTTG
>JAYVFX010001196.1:0-6480 GCA_043772795.1 Deltaproteobacteria bacterium | reverse complement strand
CCCTATTTCGTGTTGCAGAGAGCGTGCCCACTCATAGTACGAGCGAGCAGTGTCGTAGTGACTCAGTTGGCTGTAGGCTTCCCCAATAGCAACCAAAGTCGCTGCAGCCTCTTTGCGGCGGTCGAGTTCATCGAGTAAAAATGCCGTTTCGTAGTGCGCAATCGCGTCTTCATAGGCGTAGTGTTTCTTGAGATCGTCGCCCCAGGCGCGGTGAAGATCAGCGAGCCCTATCCTGAGTTGAGTCTTGTCTATTTCTGTGAGGTCGTTGCGTTGCTGAGTGGCCTCCAACAACGTCAGCGCTTCAGTGAATTGACCCGCCAAGCGATACTGCTGGACTTGAGCCAATAGTGCTTCAATCGCCGAGGCCGAGGGGACAGTATGTGTAGCCTCGGCCTCTCGATAGCCTTCGGCCCACAGGGTTCCCTGCAGGCCGAACATCATGATTACAACTGGCAGTATACCGTTCATGTCCTTCCCCTCACTGCTTAGCCACGACGGCTACCTAACAGTCTGAGAAGAAATAAGAAAAGATTGATAAAATCAAGATACAGCTCCAAGGCCCCAATGAGTGCGACTTTGTGTGTGGCGACATCCTCTTCATCACTGAACGCCACCAGGTTCTTCATTTTCTGTGTGTCATAGGCAGTGAGGAGGGATAGCAAAGGAACTTTTTTACAACAGAAAAGATAGCGGTGGACTATGAACTGATGCAACTCACCGGTTTTTGCGTGTACGGAGCTTCACGTTGGAATACGGAATGCTCCGATTGGCTACGGCCTGGGCAAACTCCGGGGCAAGGTCGGCAAGTTCTGCGACTTGACCAGGACGCGCATACTTATCAATGATGTCATCCACGTTCGCATCAAGCCCAAGAAGATCGATGACTCCATCACAGTTCGAGTCTATGTAATAGACCACAGACTGTTCAGCGTTCTGCTCCAGACGAGTTGCAGCAAACACCACGTCAATCTGTAGTCGATTCCGCATCCCCTGGAGCGCGTAGGCCGGAGTTTCTCCACCCTTATAGACAAACCAGACATCAGGCGGCGGCTGTTGCGCCTTGATATACGCGCCAACGATATTGCCATAGCGTTCTGCTTTACCAGAAGTCGTCGATGGCTCTGCCGGTGGCGGAATAGCATCGCCTGTCGGCTTTTCGAGGAATGCCTTCACGCTATCAACAGCAACTGCATAGTTTAGTCCTTCAGACTTCACGTTTTTGAACGAATTCACACCGATAATTTCTGCCTGGTCATTTAAGAGCGGACCCCCCGAATTCCCGGGATTGATAGGAGTTTGGGTTTGGATCACCGTAGCACGATGACGGGTTGTCTTGTCTATCTGCCATTCATAGTTGGAACGAATCTGACTAATAATACCTGTAGTGTATGTCCAGGTCTCTCCTTGCGGATGACCGATGGCGTGAATACTTTGTCCCACCTCTAAGTCTTCAATACTGCCAAAACGTAACACAGGTAAATTCACGGGCGGGGTCCGCATCTGTAGGAGAGCCAGGTCGGCTGTCTTGTCGGTCTTGATGGGATCTGCCGCGTAGGCGTTCTCCTTCATCACCACCACAGCTTTCCCTGCCGGTTTGAGCACAACCGTGATTGCTGCGGCTCCTTCAATCACATGGTAATTGGTGAGCACTTCCCCTTTCTCATTGATAATCGACCCACTCCCCAACCCCGTGTCAGTAAGAATATACACTGTGGCCGGGGCGGCATTCTTGTACACCTCCACATCTTCTGATCCGCGACCTTTTTCCACATTTTCAGCGAACGGCTGGGCTAACGAGGAAGCAACGTGTCCCCAGAAGGCATCAGCGCTACGAGGAAGACCAGACAGAGAACGCAGGAGCTTCTGTTCGGCAGGTGACAAGGTAGAAGAACCTTTGCCTCCCGCTGATTCCTGCTGCCCATAAGCAGGTCCAGGTTGTCCTACACTGCCACTCACCACCAGCACGAGTAGTGCCAGTGTGATTACTCTCAATTTATATAGACTCATAACTACGAGTGATCGACGTTTCCCCACAAAAGAATGCCTCCCCCCTGAATGTATTCTCCTGGCGTTCCTGCCCGTATCAGCCTCATCGTGAGTTTGCAAGTGAGAACAAGCGGTGCGAGTGAGCGGTGTTCGTATATTCTAAGCCATCTCGATGTGGTGCGGTGTAGCAGCAAAGAATTTCCCTACAACCTCCTCCTATTTCAGTACGAAGCAACAGAAGGAGGCAGGCTCATGGACAATCTCTTTTCTCTCAATGGTCGTATAAGTCGTGCTCAGTATTTCTGGTATTCCGTAGTCCTAGGATTAGCCAACGCTTGTTTACAGAGCGGAGTAGGAAGTCTCGCCCATACCGGGCAACACTCTGAGAGTTTAAGTCCAGACGTTGCAGCGATTCTGTGGCTTGTCGAGTGCGCCATCTTTACGTGGTCAATCATTCTCCCGGTACGACGCCTCCATGACCTCAATCGTTCAGGCTGGCACTTGTGGCTCTTGTGTGTCCCGCTGTTCAATATCTATCTTGCCTGCGTTCTCGTGTTTCGCAAAGGCACCGAAGGCCCCAATCATTATGGAGATGATCCGTTACAGATAGAGATCGAGGGAATTCCAGATGTCGTATTAAACTCCTAGTGAGTCTCGCGTCAGTGCGGGTCGCGCCTGGCCTAACGGAGGCGCTGGGCGCAACCCACGGAGGCAAGACAATCCCTCCTGCTTGCCTCCTTCTCAATTTCGCACGCAGCTCTCATTGCCAATTACCAATCAAAATAAACGGTGCCCAATAGTATGGGTGAGCATAGGGCGCAGCAGGGTCTTTCACAAAGGGTGGTGCTGCAATGTCCTGGTCGGTGGGGGACGCGAGGTCGAGTGTCACCTTGGCCACGCCACGCTGTTGAATAATATCATTCTTAGTGATCTTCCCCTGCAACAGCGCTAACTGTGCTTGCTGCAGCGCTTCGGCTTTGGAGGTTCCTTTTTTGGCCTCGTGTGTGCGATAGAACAGCTGCATGAGGTCTTTGGTACTGGCGTCTGCCACCGGCCACAAACTGGCCACTACCGCCTGCGCTCCGCTCTTCTGGGCGAGTGCGGCGAAACTCTCAATCTCCGTCCCTTTCCCGTCACTGCCTAGTGCTGTCGCACACGCCGACAGCGTTAGGACTTCTACTCCACTGAAGTTGTAGCCTTTAAGGTCAGCGATACTCAGCTTCGCGCCATCCCCGAGCAAGAGAAACGATTCGGTTTCATTGCCTGGCTGGAAATGAAAATGACTGGCAATATGCACTACAGGAACGCGCCGCACTAACGCCAATTGCAAGGATCGGACAGTGAACTGTTCATCCAACGTTACTGTGCCAGGCAAAACTCCTGTGGCCGTTTTTCCCTCACGGATAATCCCACGCAGTTCTCCGGGCACTTCCGGCAAGGCGACAAATCCTGCCTGCTCCTTGGAGACCCCTAAGCCTGCGGCCTGCCAGCGAACCTGCGGACCTGTGGTCAGGAAACTCTGCCCCGCTAGCGTAAACACCGTCGTGCGATAGCGCTCAATCAGATACTGCTGTCCGTCATACAACGCCGCGAGCGGAATATAGCGCAAGGCGCCGTCAAGCGACCACATCACCGTCTGTGCGTGCAGTGTTTCAAGGTCATTGATGATCGGTTGCAAAAAGAGATCGTAGAGTTCCTTGCCCAGCGGACGGGGATCAAGGGTTGGAGTCTGTAGGGCATGGCGAAAGTCCAGCACTTTGCGGTTGAGCTCTTGTACGGTAATAGGCACTTCGTAGGCTTTCTGTACCTCCGGAGCCACCAGCATTATCCAACTCTTGTCTCTTCCCACAACTGCGTACACGGCGACCGTACCTGCACCTAGTGTACGTAGCGTGTCTTGCAGATTCTTGCTCGTTTCTACTTCTGCCAGGCGCTTACCGGCATCTTGCGAATCGCTGAGAGTCGTTGACAGTTCCTTGATGAAAGCTGCCATGGCCTGCCGCGCGGCTTGCAGATCACTGTTCAATGTCAGCAAGCGCTCCTCGTCTGCAGTAGACATCTGCGCGACTTTCTGTTGCTTGGCTTGCAGGGTAGCGAACTCCTGTCCCAAGGTCGTCAAGCGGTCGGCAATCGCGAGATACTTCTGTGCCCATTGTTCTTCCGTCTTCGTCAACGCCAGACGAGCGAGTGCATCAGTCGCTTTGGCATCGCGCCGAACAAATTCAAACAGTTCTTCCTGCTTAAGCAGGCGTAATACCTCTTCGGCTTCCGGTAATCGTCCTTCGCTGAGAAGGAGGTCGGCGAGGACATGATAGGTGTCCTCTTTCGATTTGATAAAGCTTTGCTGTAGGTCATTCTGAAGTTCACGGATACTTCCACGAATTTCTTGCAGGGTATTCACCGCCTGTTTGCCATAAAAAATCGCCAGTTGTAAGGCGCCGCGTTGGTGCCATGTATCCATTAGATTGCTTAGCGCCACTGCCTCTCGCTGTCGATCTTGCACCTCGCGCAGCACTGTAAGTCCCTGTTCAAAGTAAGTAATTGCTTTCTCGGGTTGTCCTAACTCGAAGTGTCTCATTCCCACATTGTTCAGGAGGACGCCTTCCATCTGACGACTGTGAATCTCCCTTGCAATAGCGAGAGCTTGTTCCTGTGCCGCAAGTCCTTTGTCGAGCGCGCCTGTCGAGGCGTATAGCGATCCGAGACCATTGAGGCTTTCTGCTTCTGCTAAACGGTTGCCGACCTCTCGTGCGATGGACAAGGCCTGTTCCATACTCTGACGCGCTTTGTCGGGTTGTCTGAGTTTCTGGTGGTATAGCATCCCGAGGTTATTGATCATGGTCCCTTCAGCGTCACGCGCCTTTATCCGATGGAGAATCGTTACCGCTTGCTCAAAATGAGAGCGAGCCTGTTCGTACTGTCCGAGTTCGAAGTAGGCGAGTCCGAGGTTGCCGAGCGCTTTTGCTTCTCCCTGTTGATCCTTCAGCTCACGCTTCATGACTAAGGCTTGTTGCCCGTATTCGATCGCTTTCCTGAAGTCGCTCAGGGAAAGGTAGGCTACAACAAGATTGTTCAAAATCATACTTTCTTGCTGTCGGCCTTCTACCTGACGTGCAAGAACCAGCGCCTGCTCAAAATAGCTAATCGCGCGCTTCGGGTCACCGAGACTAAGGTTCCCATAACCCAGATTACTGAGCACGGTAGCCTCAGCTGACCGATTGCCCATCCCACGCACGATGGCCAACACCTCCTCAAACTGCGCGATCGCCTTGTCGTATTGGCTGAGATGGAGATAGGCCGTTCCTATATTATTGAGGGTCGCTGCCTCAGCGTCCCGACTCTTAGCTTCATGGCTGATGACAAGCGACTGTTGGTAGTAGGCAATAGCCTTCTCATATTGGCTCAGATCACTGTGAACTTGCCCAAGGTTGTTGAGCACTGAGCCTTCATTTGCTCGGCTCTTCACCTCTCGTACGATAGCCAGTGCCTGCTCGTAGTGGGTGATCGCTGTGTCATACTGACTGCGAGAGTGATACACCTGCCCAAGGTTGTTGAGCACAATGCCTTCACCTAACCGTGCGTTGAGTTCCCGGTCGATGGTCAACGCCAAGGTCATATACTCGATTGCTTTGTCTGTCTGACTGAGATCCTGATAGACCATACCTAGGTTTCCGAGCAGGCTGCTCTCTAAATCCCGATCGTGCACCTCGCGAGCGATGAGCAAGGCTTGCTCATAGTACTCTATGGCCTCGGGTGGATTCGTGGTATCAAAGGCGATTCCGAGATGGTTGAGTGTGAGCGCTTCACCTTTGCGATCGTGGATCTCACGCTGAATCGTTAAGGCTTGATTAAGTGTAGTCACCGATGCAGAAAACTCACCCCGCAGGCGTGAGACCGCTCCGAGTCCGGTCAACGAGCGCGCTTCTTCTTCACGTTCATGCAGTTCCTGCGCGATCGTTAAGGCATTCCTGTAATGGGTCTTTGCCTGGTCTGTCTGACCAAGGTCGATGTACACATCACCCTGGTAGCCCAGCGCTTTGCTTTCATCGAGTCGGTTGTGTGCCTCTTGTAAGAGTATGAGTGCCTGTTCGAGTACCGACTTTGCTTTTTCATACTGTGACAGTGAATGATAGACTTGCCCTAAGCGACTCAGTGTCACACCCTCACCAGCGCGGTCGCCAATCTCGCGTTCTATCGAGAGCGCCCATTCATAGTACGCACGAGCTTTGTCGTTGTGACTCAGATCATGATAGGCTTCGCCAACCGCAGTCAGTGCTGACGCCGCCTCTCGGCGACGATTGAGTTGATCTAGCAAAAACGCAGCTTCATAGTGAACAATTGCATCCTGATAGAGATAGCGTTTCTTGAAATCGTCACCCCACGCGCGATGCAGGTCCGCGAGTGCAGAATGA
The DNA here is from genome assembly GCA_043772795.1 of Deltaproteobacteria bacterium. GTDB lineage: Bacteria > Desulfobacterota > Binatia > Bin18 > Bin18 > VGTJ01. Next base: position 82 of record JAYVFX010001196.1, on the reverse strand, counting down.
AGCTGACGTTGTTCCTCTGGTGTTCCCTCCTCCTGCAGTACTGCGTTCAGTAAAGCTAAGCCTTCGGCAAACTGCTTGGCAG
>JAYVFX010001195.1:0-4370 GCA_043772795.1 Deltaproteobacteria bacterium | reverse complement strand
CTGTCCACAAGGCAGTTGATCGCCACTTAATCTCCGCGATGCGGCCGATCAGGCTACCGATCTTGACCCAGTCACCGAGACCAATGGTCTTATCGGTATGTAAGGCAAGACCAGCGAAGACGTTGGCGATAGTCCCCTGTAACGCGAGACCGACAATCGCCGTCAGCACTGCCGAGGTGGTCACTAAGGATAACGGGTCAAGACCATGCTGGTACAGAATAACCAGCAGGACAACCAACACCACGGCGAGATGGACTAGATCACTCACAATGAGGGGAATACGGACACGCGTACGATTGATGACCATGTCGAACACCAATATTCGCACAAGGCCGATAGTACCGAGAGCACAACAGAGGAGATCAAGAAAGCTCAGCAGAACCCATGTGGTATACGCCCCAGACCTGAGAGCAATTGCGGCGCTCAGCCGGAATACAAGGGCGAGATAAAACCACAGCACCGTGAACTTGCCCCGGTTGCTCTGGCTGGGCGGCAGGAAGCGCCGTAGAACGTGTAGGAGTACAATTGCCCCGACGGTTACAGTGACCCCAATCCCCGTTGGCCCTGCCAGTAAGAGTTGGTCGAAAAGATACATCGGAGAGAATTTCATAAGTGTGTGCCTTCGGTTGGCGGATACGCTTTTCACTATGCGGGAGTAACTGACACGGATTGAGATGCGAGGAACGAAGCGAAGGTTTCGCGAACCTGTCACCTAATAGTCAGTCAAGAAAGTTTTGCTGGATAGCTAGAGAAACGTCATTCCCGCGAAAGCGGGAATCCAGGAGGCTTAAGCAGCGGCAAGTGCATATTTTTCCTGGATGTCCGCTCCCGGTAGAACCTGGGACAAGCTGCGCGGGCATGACGGGAAACTATCGCTCAGAATTAATTTGACTGCCTACTAGCTGTGCGGATGATTTTTCACCTGCAGAATTACGATCCTGAAACTTTCGCGGACGAGCGCCATCCAACCAGCGACAAGGAAGAAGTCCCGGCCCCATTGACGTAACACGTGGTAAAGGCACGCTAAACAGGGAGATTACATGTGCAGCTGAGACAACTTGTTACGCTCACTCTCGGACTCGGGCTCACATGGACATACGACCCAAGCGTTACTGCTCAAATCACCCCGGATGCTTTTACTACCGGTCGACCGTCTGTCAGTATTAACCTTGCTACAGAACAGGGTATGAAATTGGTCACAGGTCAGTGGCGCTATAGTGACACCAAGACTATCGAGATGGACCATCATAAGAACCAGACGGCATCGCATTCTCACCGGACGAGAAGTGTCTCTACATCGACAAAACGCTATACTTGGCTGCACAGACGAGTGTGTATCGCATTCGACTAAATATTCCTGGTATTCGACCAGTCCTAGCAACGCAATAATCACGCACTAACCTAATGATCGAATAAAGAAATGGAGACATCAATGAAACTCGCAGGAAAAATCGCTCTTGTCACTGGCAGTAGCCAAGGGATCGGTCGTGCGATTGCCGAACGATTTGCCCAAGAAGGGGCGGATGTAGTTATCAACTATAACCGCACTCCTGGCGGCGCAGAGGAAGCGTTACGCGCTGTGGAAGCCGCCGGTCGTCGTGGCTTGATCGTCAAAGCCGATCTGTCCAATACCGCAGAGGTGCGGAATCTCATCGCGACCGGAATCGAGCATTTCGGACGGCTTGATGTTCTCGTCAATAATGCGGGCATCGAAACTCACGCGCCTTTCTGGGAGGTGACCGAAGAGGATTATGATCGCGTACTTAACGTCAACCTCAAAGGCGTCTTCTTCGCCACCCAGGCCATCGTCCGTCATTTCATCGATACCAAACGGCCCGGTAAGATTGTGAACATCAGTTCAGTCCATGAAGACCTCCCCTTCCCTAACTTTGCCGCCTATTGCGCGAGCAAAGGTGGTCTCAAAATGTTGACCCGCAACCTAAGCGTAGAGCTGGGGCAGTTTGGGATCACCATCAACTCCATTGCGCCCGGCGCGATTGAAACGCCGATCAATACCAAGCTGCTTAACGATCCCCAGAAACTCAACGCGCTATTGACTCAGATCCCGCTTGCGCGGTTGGGTAAGCCGAACGATGTGGCCGGCCTTGCAACTTTCCTCGCTTCGTCCGATGCTGACTACGTTACGGGATCAACGTATTTCGTCGATGGTGGGCTTACGTGGAATTACCAGGAGCAATAACGACTGCACCATAAGAGAGAGCACGAGCTATCCCTGTGATTCGCGAATATCAACCTCAAGACCAACAGCAGGTGGAAGCCTGCTTTGTTGAGTTACAAGATTTCTTGCATCGACTCGAACCAAACGTGCTGGAAGGGAAAGCTGCCGGGAAATACTTTGACTTCATGTTCGCGCGTTGTGTCGAAACCTCCGGCAAAGTGTTTGTGGCTGAAGTGGACACCCAGGTCGTTGGCTTTGTCTGCGTGTGGGGAAAAGTTCCTTCTGAAGGGCTGGACGAAGAACCTTCCGAGTACGCTTTCATTTCAGACTTGGTCGTCCTTCCGGCGTATCGCGGTCGCAGCGTAGGACACGCCCTGTTACAACAAGCCGAAGAGTACGCCCGCCTACAAGGTGCTACGACACTACAACTGACCGTCCTGGCCAACAATACGCGTGCACGGAAGTTGTATAATCGTCAGGGCTTCGGCGACTATCACGTGCTGCAAGTGAAACGCCTGCGGTAACGCATGCCGGGCGTGCGGGTACTCCGTCTTGTTCACGGAGTACCCAGTTCCAACAGCACCTCCATAGGTTTCCTCCCATACTGTTCGGCACAAATTTTGGCGTTGGGCAAAGTAATTCCCTCTCCCTCCGGAAGAAGGAACCCATTGACGCGCTTGCACAACGAGTGCCGAACACTATTGAGGTTTCCTAAATGATTTGTGCCGAAGGGAGCGGATTTCCTCGTAGAGACGCCCCGCCGAGGCGTCTCTACGTCCGGATGATGCCTCACTCCACACTGCAAATAGAATTCCTATATCCGTCTGCTACTGTCATTTTGGTGGTTGCCGCACGGATCTGCGTCCACCCATCCCGTCGTCTGTTGCCACGAACCACTCCAGTCCCTGATAGATAGACGTCACGGCGCGCAAGACTTCAGTCTTCTTCTGCGCAGGCCAAAGTAGGTCCACGAGTATGCGGACGAAGTCCAGGTTTTCGAGCACCGAGCGCCACTCACGGAGTGAGGCGCCGCGAGTTTGAGCATCGCGGGAGCGCTCGACGATTTCTTCCACCCGGTCTGGGAGATTCCCTTCAATCAGGGCATCTACGAGGAGATAGTCGGCCAGTGCTGCCCGCGACCAGAAATCGCGCTGGTCAGCTTTGTTCGTTTGCGCATTGTCCAGCACGGGTTGCAGTTTCTGTTGAAGCGCGGTTTGCTGTTCTTTAGAGAGTTTGGCTTTCCCTTGCAGAGTGGCGGCCAGTATCTGCTGCACGATCGGATAAGGATCCGGGTCTTTTTCCGCATGCTGCCCTAGCTCCTCTGCCTTTTCATAAGCGTCCCTCATCTTCTCGAGCCGACTGAGTGCGTCGTCATCGTTCTTCTCCAGCGCAGCGATCATCGCCCGACGCTTCGTAATACTGCCTTTAAGAGCGTAGCGTTCCGACGTTTCCGTTGACAGCCGCCCGCTGTTGAGCGGTATACCTAACCCTATCAGCTTCTCCAACATCTCTTCGGCCTGGTCGATGAGCATATGAGCACGTTTGAGATCACCGTCTGTTCTACCATCTGCCGTTCGTTTCGTACGCACCAGAGCTTCGGCTTGTCGCGCTTTGAAATTGGCGAGTTGCTCGAGCGCCTTGAGGTCAACATCTCCGCTCGTCGCAGAAAGTGCGGCCTCATAGTTACTGATCGCCTCATCGAACATGTCGAGTTCGCCGTACGCACGTCCGAGTGCGGAGTGGAGTATGCCGGAGCCTGGCCAGTTTTTCAGCGTGGATTTTTCGAGTTTCAGTAATTGCTGCTTGAGCCACATGATATTGCTCGCACGCGCGGTGAGCACGCTTTGACAGAAGTTCTCGGCCTCCGCGACTGCCTCAGATTCGCTGACGAACGGAGTTCCGTATCTCCCCCCGGCTTCGCCAACGAGACGGTAATCAGGGTCCCCATAGCATTGATACGCACCCCAGGTATTGACTCGGTTTTCATACTTGTCATAGACCGCGCCCCGGGCCTCCAGCACTGCGTACCCAAATGGTTCGCCCGCCAACATGTTCTTGTAGAATGTCTCGGCAAAAACTCGTGCGGCTTCGTCATCTACTGCCCATCCTGCTGCTATTACGGCTCGGACCCCCATTTCAATTAACTGCGTCGCTAAACTGGCCGCTAACCGGCTGCGGTCACGTGGCGGGG
>JAYVFX010001194.1:0-3352 GCA_043772795.1 Deltaproteobacteria bacterium | reverse complement strand
CGCGCGCAGTTCGAGGGATTTGGCTTGCTGCTGGCGCGCAATCGCAACAGCCTTGAGGAAACACTCCTCTGGAGACGAAGGGGCGACCGGGAGATCGGGCGAGGGGGCGACCTTGGACTTTTCGCCCTTTCGCCCTTTCGCCTTTTCGCCCGCTCGGAGCGCTAGCTCCCCGTATATCCGATACAGCTCCGCTTCATTCCAGCGTTCCTCATTCTTCTCCACCATAGCCAGTGCCTCGGCGATCACTTTTAGTCCCTCTTCTGCCTGGCCGCCTTGCCCATAGCCCTGGGCCAACGCGCCCAGATATAGTGGGACATATAGCTCTGCCTCTGTAGCCTGCAAAGCAGCCAGCCCCTCCCGGAGCTGCACCAGTCCTGCTGCTCCCTGCTCCCGTGCACCCGACCGCGCGGCACGCTCGACGAGTGCCCAGCCCTGCAGACTCGTCCCCCAGCCCAACCACAATGCAAACCCGTACTCGTGAGCGAGGGTCAGTAACGCCTCTGCCTGGGCGTGGGCCTCTTGGCTCTCTCGACGGTACAGATGCACGAAGGCAACAGCACGCAACGCCTCCGCCAAGCTCAAGGGATGAGACAGGGCTTGGGCTAAGGAGAGGCCGTGACGGGCTCGCGCCAGGGCCTGGTCTGGGTAGCCACGATACCAGAGGGTCTCCGCCGCAAGGCCCAGCGCCCCTAACCTCATGTCCTCTCCCAAATGGTAGGCCAGGTCGCGGTGGTGCTCGGGGTCGTAGAAAGCCTCAGCTTGCTCAAGATGCGCTTGCGCGCGAGCAAACTCTCCGAGCCAGAGTAATGTTAACCCCAACACTGCATGGACCACGAGGGACAGGGTAGCATCCTGCTGTCTGTCGGCGACGCTGAGGAACTGTTTCCCCAAGGCGAGCGACGCTGTGTGATTCCCTCGCGTAGCGTAAAATGCCCACAGTCCATACAGGACTTGCGCGACCTGGAGCGGCTCTCCTACTTGCAGACACAACTCCTGCGCGCGGGTGTAGGTCTGTTCCACTTCGGTGGCACCATACCCCTTCGTGGCCATCAACGACGCGCCGAGACTGAGGTGAAGGGTCAGTTCTTGGCGGGCGCTAGCGGCGGTGTCCGGCAGGATCTTGAACAATGCAAGGGCCGCGGTGAGGTGGGTGATAGCGTCCGTGTTTGCTGACTGTCGCGCTGCTTGTTGTCCCGCCAGGCTGAGATACTCTACCGCCTTTGCAGCATTGCCACTGCGATGGTAATGATGCGCCAGGGCGCTGTAGTGGTCTTCGCGCTTGATGGCGTACAGGGCTTCAATTGCGTGCGCCGTTTGCTCATGCAGGACCTTGCGTCGTTCCTGCAGCACCGTGCCGTAGGCTACGTCCTGCGTAAGGGCATGCTTGAAGATGTATTCCACTTCGGGAAAGGCGGGCTGTTCGTAGAGAAACTCCTTGCGCTGCAACGAGGCGAGCAGGCGATAGAGTTCGTCTTCCGATTGGGGAATGACCTGTCGGACCAGGCTCAACGGAAATTCTCGGCCAATGACGGAGAGCTGCTGCAGCAAGGCTTTCTCGTCGGGCGCGAGACGATCAATGCGGGACGCGAGGATGCCTTGGACGGTGGGAGGCAGTTGTAGCGTAGTCGTAGGGTGGGTCACGACCCACCCTACGGAAGCATCGTGCCGCAGCACGCCCTGTTCCACCAACTCTTGGACAATCTCTTCCATGAAGAATGGCGTGCCTTGGGTCTTGTCGAGAATGAGTTGTTTGAGGGCGTGGAGGGATTCATCTGTCACCCTCTCCCTAGCCCTCTCCCCTCGAGGGAGAGGGGACCCGAACTCACCTAACAGCACGTCCAGCAGCTCCTCCGCTTCCGCTTGGCCTAACGGCGCTAACCGCAACTGCGTGTAGTACGTCTTCTGTCCCCACTCATGGCGATACTCCGGGCGGTAGTTGGTCAAGAGCAGCAGCTTGGCGCTGGCCACACTCTCACTGAGTACGTCCAGAAAGCCCTGCGTCTCGCCGTCGATCCAGTGCAAGTCTTCAAAGATCAGAATCAACGGCTGGTTCAGGCTCTCACGTCGAAACAGCTTCTTGAGCGCCTCAAACGTCCGTCGACGGCGAATCTGCGCATCCATCTGCTGCAACGGTGAGGGCTGTTCTTCAATGCCCAGCAACGCAAATAGATACGGCAACGTGTCTTCTAAGCTGCGGTCGAGCATGAGGACTTTCCCGCCGACTTTCTCCCGCCGCGTGCGTTCATCGTCCTGTGATTCAATGCGGAAGTAGCTCTTGAGCAGCTCGATCACCGGCAAGTACGCCGTCGCTTTGCCATGCGACACCGAGTAGGCTTCCAACACCAGACAGCCGTGTATCTGTAGGGGCGTATGATTATACGCCCCTACCAATTCATAGAACAACCGCGACTTGCCTAATCCCGGCTCGCCCATCGTTCCGACAATTTGCCCGTGACCGGCTTTGGCGTGTTCCAATGCTCGCTGTAACTGCTCCATCTCGCTCTGCCGCCCGACAAACCGCGTCAGTCCTCGCCGCGCAGACACTTGCAGCCGCGTGCGAAGCGGACCTGCACCGAGCACTTCGTAGATGTTGAGTGCTTCTTCCACGCCCTTAATCTGCGTCGGTCCCAAATCCTTGAACGCAAAGTAACCGTCGGTCAGGCGATGGGTATAGGCGGAGACGACGATCGTGCCGGGATTGGCCAACTGCTCCATCCGCGCGGCTAAATTGGTTGAATGCCCGATTGGAACATAGTCCGCATGCAAGTCATCTTTGCGAATCGAGCGCAGCACCACTTCGCCGGTATTTAGCCCTACGCGCATCAACAGTGGGGGATACCCTTTTCCTCGAAGCGTGTCGGCATAGCGGCGCATCTCTTCTTGCATGCGCAGGGCGGCATAGAGTGCTCGCTGAGGATGATCTTCATGCGCCAGCGGCGCGCCGAACAAGGCAAAGATGCCATCCCCCAACGCCTGCGCCACAAAGCCGTCATACTGATGTACGGCGTCCATCATCAGTTGCAAGGCCGGATCAATAATCGCCCGCGCTTCTTCGGGATCCAGGCCTTCAATCAACGCCGTCGAGCCTTTGAGATCGGCAAACAATGCCGTGATCGTTTTGCGTTCACCGTCGGTTACTGTCGTCGCTCGGATACGCTCAGCCAAGTGGAGTGGCGTATAACTGCTGGGAGGCTGGGGATCAGGGATCAGGGGTCGGGGGTTAATAACGTGTGACCTTTGCCGGTCTTCTTTTTCTCTACTGACTACTGACTGCTGACTACTGACTACTGGGTGTTCGCCGATCCACACGAGCACCTTGCCATCTTTGTCGATCGCTAGCTCCTGCACTTCG
>JAYVFX010001193.1:0-3673 GCA_043772795.1 Deltaproteobacteria bacterium | reverse complement strand
CGTACTGTGATCGTCTCCGTGTTCTTTCCTTCAAAATTTCTTCGGAGAGTTCAGCAGGCGCGGGAATGATTGTCTGAGAACCGTTCTCTCCTCGAACCCGTGTAGCAGGAGGAGTGATGCATCCTCCTGGGAGCAGTGCGACGTCAACGGGTAAATCCGCCAACAGCAGTTTCTGTCCGTAGATATCCGCCCCATGCATAAAATTCCGCATCCGTCGCATCAACTCCTCGCGTTCAGCAGGATTGATAATTGTCTCTGAATGGTTTTCACCCGTGACGCCAGAATCAAGGATAAGGTGGAGTTGGTGAGGCGGAACTTCTTCTAGTGGTTTATTGAAGGCGTGGCACAACACGCTGCTTGTTGACAGCGCCTCCTGTTGCTCGGGAGTCAGATGGGCGTGCTGCAAGATCTTGTCGATGTCATCTAACTCTAACGCATCAATAGCAACGCAGAATGCGTTCTTGTCATAGCGCAATATGCGTACGCCAACAGGCTGGTTCTGTGTATCGACCCTATTCGCCCGTTTGATGGCGATCATCCGGGCAAGCTCGGCAACGTTGCCCGTCTGGTAATAGTCAGAGAAGGAGCGACTATCGACCGTGATCGTACTGATCACACATTCAGTGACCCAACGATGACCATGGAGCACCTTGACGGATGGCCTGAATTTGCGACAGAAGCTATAGTCTTCACCTTCCATTTCGGATGGCGTCTGACAGAAATCGTTGAACTCCTGCCAGATATCTCCTAGTTCCTTCGATGATCGATGGTCTTTGAAGTGTTTCTTCAACCCCTCGCGGAGAATGCCGGTGACAGTTGCGCGGTGCTCTAACGTCCCCGAGCGGGCAGTGACAACGTCCTTCCTTGTCACTGTATATCCATCGAACGAAACCGGCGACGGGATTGCCCAAGATGACGGGATCGCCACTGTATCCTCGTTTATATCAATGACGAAGCCATAGCCGCGGCAGAGGTTCTTGTATTGGTTACGCAACCTCCACAGCACATCCTTGATCGCTCCTCGCTTCTGATGGGATTGTGCACCGTTCCCGGTATGTTCAACTTTGTAGAGCGCAACTGTCCATTGCAGGGCATCAGCATTGAGGACGTCATAGGCGTTGAGAAACTCAGCGGGTAAAGAGAGAGGAGTACTGAATCTCAGAAGAGGGGATACTGTTTGCGTGAGAGTATTCATCTTTTCTCGTGGGTAAAGTAATAGGTGATTGCGCTTCCGACAAAACTGGAAATCACAGGAAGCCAGGAGGCGAACAGTTTGGAGAGACTTTCTGCAGCTTCGCGCTTTCCGGAGATTTCCAACGTTAGAACTGTCAGGTAATGAACGGCAAAGCTGCCGCCGAGAACCATCACCAGCCAATATGCGAGACGCCGCGCCGTGTCCGCTCTGTGCTTGGCCTCGTGGAAAGACAGCGGTTCATCTCCGAGGTTGGTGATTACTCCTCCCTCGATTGGTTCTTCGTCCGGTGGTTGCGGTCGTTGTACGTTTGAGGGTTCGTTCATAGACTCACTTGGACTGTGAGGCAGGGGACAAACTAGGAATAACGATCACGCGTTCTTCATTGGTTTCCGGATTACGGACAATCAGTTCGGTGAAGCCTTGCGCAGCCTGGCCTTGCAACGCGTGACTGATCTGGAGCGAATCCTTAACCGCACTTGCCATGGACGGGTAGCGTCCTTGGTCAGTCATCTTTTGTAAGCTTTCCAGACTTCGTTCATCGAAGCTGAAAATCACCCGTTTCGTTTTTGACACGGTAATATCCTCCTATTGCAGTTGATAACCACTCGCATATAGGAAGAGCGTACTATTTGATATCATTATTGTCAATATAAGAGATAAAATTGACATATTATATGATATCGATTTGGTATCTATCTTAATCTCCTGCTCGCTCAGAGCAGAACCTCTTCCAATTTCCTTTTCTGCCTCAACCAATCTGGCATTAGCTGTTCCAGTAGTTTGTAGAATTTTGGTCCGTGGTTTTTATGCTCAAGATGGCAGAGTTCGTGGACGACGACATATTCGATGCAACTCTTTGGCGCACGGATGAGGTTGCCATTAAGAGTGATGAGTCCTGAAGAGGACAAACTGCCCCAACGGGTGTGCATGCTTTTCACAGATAACTGAGGACGAGTATGACCTCGCTGTGCGAAAGGCTTGAAGCCTGCGTCCAAAACTTCTTCAAAAACCTCTCTAGCACGCTCACGATACCAACGTTGCAGTATGGTTTTGACTTGCTCTGGCTGCGCTTTGCTGCGCGTACTGACGAGCAGTTGTCCTCGCGTCATCTTTACCGAGGATACAGCGCCTTCGCACACTTTTAGCCGATACTGCCTTCCTAAATAGAGGTGGGTTTCCCCCCTTACGAATTGTCTTGGTGGCGTCCTGTGGCTGAACCGCTGAAATGCGGCGAGTTGCTTACTAATCCACGGCGCGCGGTGCTGAACTTTCGCTGCGATCATCACCGGATCACAATCTGTCGGTGCGCGGACAAGCACTTGCAGATTGGGATGTACTTCGATCCCTAGCGTCCGGCGCGTCGCGAGAAATTGCACCTCGTAGCAAATGATCTCGCGGCCGAACGCCACAACACCGTTGCTTATACTCATGCTGGAATCCGATGCCGAGCCAACTGCATGGTCCGGGCAATGATGTCGTCCATTTCTTCAGTGGCCAAGGCAATGCCCTTCACTCCTTTGATTTCGTCATACAGATAGTCGTCGATGTCATTGATCGTGCGGCGCTGCGCATCAAGATCGTCCCAGAATCCGACCTTCTTATTGCGCTGAATGATCTCCCAGATGTTGACAGCCGCTGCTACCGCCACGTCAGTCACCGATTGTTCGTCAGAAATATGGTGAGCTACATACGATCTCACCACGCCGAACACGGCGGCTGCGTTCTCGTTGTTAGCGAGGGATGGTGGAAGGTCGTCCGACTTGCGCCGGACGACCGCATCTTTGATTGCACTCACTCGCTGCAAATACTCCAGGTCAGAGATGCGCCTCGCGCGAAAGTCATCAATGGCTTGCTGGATAAGCCTGGAAAATTTCTCGTAGAATGCCGGATCTTGTTCGAGGCGTTCGCTGATCGCCCGCTTCGTAGCATGCGCGATCATGTCGGCCTTCGCGCCAGGTGTCTTGGCGTATCCGTGCTCTTCAACGACCTTCTGGAACGCCTCCTCATCGAAGATGTTGACCGGCTTGTTCAGTCGAATCACCTCACTAGCGGTGATGTGCGTATCCAGCAGTTTCTTAATCTTTGGTTCAAAATCGCGGTAGTCGATGACGTCAGCGTACCGCAGCTTCACTGCCGCCTTCAGATTTTGAAAACGCCGTAGGTCATTTTTGTACGCCTGAACCTTCTTCTCCGGCGTCGAGACGATAAACTGTTCGCTCGACAGCGCTATGGCCAGGGTCCTCGCATATGCATTCAAGCATTCGCAAAAGTCGTTCCGGAGTTTCTCATCGGCAAGCAGCACCTCGTACGCTTCCTCATCGTGTTGATGCTTGATTTCCTTAAAGAGGTTCCACAGCTCAGCATGGCGCTGGGGCAATTGTTTTACTTCTTCATGAATACTGACAAGGGCGCCTTTGAGGTCGTCTTCCTCAAATTCCTTCAAGGCGCTGTAGGCGGTAAGCGCTTTGTCCAGTTCAC
>JAYVFX010001192.1:0-2268 GCA_043772795.1 Deltaproteobacteria bacterium | reverse complement strand
GAGCGTGACGTCCGTCTTCACGTTTGCGGTAATCGTGACCATCGCCGTTGCGGTGTAGAGCCCGTCGTCACGCAGCTTGGTCGCTCGAATCTCATAGGTCCCTGCAGGAATAAGCATATCCTCAAACGCCCCGTTCGCGTCAGTCGACATTTCCCGGGAAAGCAACGTGACAGTCGCTTGGTGAACCGGAGCGCCATCCAAGATGACTCGTCCGATGATCGCGCCAACGCCTGCAGAGGCCTGCCATCGTGTCACCGGAGCATACGACCCTTGTCGAAACACCAGGTTTTCGCTGTATCCGTAGACTCCTCCTGTCTCGGGTGCATCCCAAAACAAAATGTTGTCGGGACTGACCGCTCTCCCAACACCAGGTTCTTTCCATGCATCAGAGTTGGTGTCACAGGAGTCATTGGCAAAGCAGTTAGTCATCTGATTACCAACGTCGTCAGGCGCATCCGTGAGGAGGCGGCCCCACCACCCAGACTTTTCATAGGCGAGATTATAGAAATGGCTATAGAGCCATTCCGCCCCAGCCTTTCTCTCTGCCGCAGTATAGAAATACAGTCCATCAGGTGTTGCGGCGTCGCGTTCCGCTCCCAGCTTGACGTCTTCTAGTTCCAACCGATCTCCTTCCAACTCAATGCCGACAGCGTGTAAGGCTGTCCAGAGAAACGTCGTACATACAGTCCCCAAGGTACTATCCGCCCAGCCACTATCGGAAGGCGCATTAAAACTCGGGTCTCCGGAGATCGTGCCATTCGTATACGAGAAGAAACGGTAATGTCCGTGGATATCTTTTGCCGCCTCCGCCGCGTCCTGGAGACGCTGTCGAATTGCCGGATCATGGCCGGGCGGTGGTTTGACGACCGCAGGATAGGTGATCATGAGATCCTCGCCGCAGCGAACAGGATTCGCGGCGAACCCGTGAATCTCATACGGACGCCCATTTTCTGGGTCGATCATGACTTGGCCGTCGAAGGCCCCGTCGATTGATTGTGTGATCGTTCCCGGCCATCCATAACGGATCACATCTTGACGAATGCCGTCCGATCCCGCACTGATCCCGACGCCGTAGTCTCCGTAGCGCTCCGTTGAAGCGGTGGAATGCCGCACTTCATAGTAGTTTTTCGTCATGATGCCAGAGTGCGAATACCGCTGGGGCGGAGAGACCTGTCGTAATAAGTCACCAATGACGCCACACCCAGCTGAGAGGAGAATGTCGCCTTTATACGCATTCGCAATAAACGGTGGCGAAAACGTCCACTCACCAGTGGCTTGGCAACTGACGCCCGGTCGTGGAGGAACATCACCGGGTGTACACGGCTGCCCGATCACATCACCGTCAAGTGGTTGAATTAGCGGCACACCATATGGCGAGAGTGCCCACTGCGAGCTGACCGTGAGGTTTGATGACGCTAACACTGACGGAGGTCGCACGATCTCTCCGGCGCGCTCAAGACGGTACAACTCTTCGTCCGTAATACCGTTGGTTTTCTCGACATCTATTTTGAATTGTTGATTCACGCCACCATGGCACTGGTACACTTGAATGAGATCACCGTTCTGCGGCGGTCGCCCCCAGTCCGGCACATCGAGGCATAACGACTCGTCCCATTGCGGACGGATCGTACCATCGTCACGCAAGCTAAAGCGTTGATTCACACCCCCATGACACTGGTAGACCTGCAGCAGATCCCCATTCTGCGGCGGACGTCCCCAGTCCGGCACATCAAAACACAAGTTCACTCCCCACACTGGACGAATCTCTCTGGTGGTATTCGATGGAACGGGCATCTTCCCGTTGGCCACCAGATCGTTCAGCATCTGCAGCATAGCGGGATCAGTGACGGGCCCCTTCTTTAATGTGTTCTGGTGGAGGGCAAAGTATCCACTTGCGGAGGCTTGCATGAGACTGTCCGTTTGCCCGGTGAAGTAGAGCGCAAGACCACATGCCTCAGGAGGGATGGCAAACGCCGTCGTCAAGTTCAGTTGCTGGGTGACAGTCTGTTTTTCTCCAATATCGAGCAGAAAAGGCTCCGGGGTCAGCCGCGTTGCTGGCTGCTCAGGATCACACCACTGGAATTCCGCCTGACGTGAGGTCAAGTGAATCGATTCGTCTTCGAAATTCCGCAGCGTGTATCTCCCAATGTCCCCTGCAGCCCCGGGTGTTACGGCGGTGTCCACGTGCGGTTGAATCACTCCCCGCTGTTTATTGAGCGTATAGAGGCTCCAGACCGTGATTGTCTTATCGGCGGACACATCTGGCTG
>JAYVFX010001191.1:0-7206 GCA_043772795.1 Deltaproteobacteria bacterium | reverse complement strand
GATCTGGTCGAGATCGGCCGGATGTTGGGAGGGTGGCTGAAAGAAAGCGCCGGACGGGTCGCAGAGCATGGCGCTGCGCCGGTAGCTTCTCACTCCTATTCTCTCTTCCCTGAGGAGAAGGAACCTCCCGCGTCCTCGCAAGGAGAGGGACGGAGTGAGGAGCTTGCGACACGCGAAAAAAGCACTTCTGGCCGAAAAGATCGGACGACACGACGCGAGGGACAGGCGGTCCGCTATTCCATGACCAGCCCCAAGGTGGAGGCGTATTTACAGACGAAGCTGGCGCATCCCGAGAAGATTGTCCTGGTCAAGACCGGCGTGTTCTACCTCACCTTCTTTGAAGACGCGACCTTTTGCCACACTGAGCTTCGACTCCAGGTGCGGAACCTGGCTGCTGCTTCGGAACCGGTGGCGATCCCGAGTTGCGGGTTTCCCGTGACGGCGGTGGCAAAGTATATGGCCCGGCTTGCCGCGGTAGGGAAAGCGGTTTACTGTCTGGACTCATAGGGGAACGGTCGATGCCTGCGGCGCTGATCCGCGGGGGCAACTTCAACAACGGCACGAACGCCGGAGTGTTTGCTCTGAACGCGAACAATGCACCGTCGAACTCGAACAACAACATCGGTTTTCGGTGCGGCCGCTAGTCGTCCTGGCCAGAATATTCCCTCTCCTCTCTGAGGAGAGGGTTAGGGTGAGGAGCTTTCCGGCTGGCTCGTTTCTCTATCTTCACGGAGATAGGGACTATGCCGCTCGGGACGACAGACCGTTTCACCTGGCACATAGGGAAGTCCGGTGTGCCGAAGAGACCCGAGTTCCGGTCCGGCTGGTAGTTTCCTGTGAGGAGGCGAACGTCGGGCCGGGGCTATATGCTCATGAAAACTGCCACGCATCTTTTCCCTCAAGTGACCGCCTTTGCCAACCTCTTCCGGGGTTTTCACGAAGCCAGCCACGGCAAACGAGAGAAGCCAGAGGTGCAAGCCTTCGAGTATCATCTGGAGGAGCGTCTCTGGGAGATCAAGGAAGAGCTGGAGGCCGAGCGTTACGTCTGGGGAAAGTATCGCTCCTTCTGGATCTACGATCCCAAAAAGCGGCTCATCCAGGCGGCGCCATTTCGAGATCGGATCGTACACCACGCCCTGTACCATGTGCTGGAACCGCTCTGCGAGCGCTCCTACATCCGCGACAGCTATGCGTGTCTGAGGGGAAGGGGAACGCTCGCGGCAGTGCAGCGGTACGAAGAGTTCGTGCGGCAGGTGGGTGGCAGGGGTTATGTGCTGAAGTGCGACATCAGCCAGTACTTTGCCAGTGTGGATCATGGCGTCTTGCAAGGGCTGCTGCGAAGGAAGATCAGAGACGAGAAGCTGTTGCGTTTACTGGGCAGTCTGATCGCCACGGGCGGTGAGGGTGCTGGGAAAGGCATGCCGATTGGCAACTTGACCAGCCAGCTTTTTGCCAATGTCTATCTGGACCCCTTTGATCATTTTGTCAAAGAAGGGCTCAGGCGAAAGCACTATGTCCGCTATATGGATGACTGGGTGATTGTGGGGACGGAGAAAGCAGAACTCTGGCAGGTGCTGGAAGAAACTTGGGCGTTTCTCAGTCACACGCTCCGGCTAACTCTCAACCCACACCGCATCGCCCTCGTGCCTCTCACTCACGGGGTGGACTTCCTGGGATATGTGATCTATCCAGACGGCTACAAGCGGATCAGGCGGCGTAATGTGACGAATGTACGGCGACGGTTGGAAAAGCTGGAGAGCGGTTATGAGCAAGGAACGATAACCTTTGCCCACGCCCGAGGTTCAATCGCGAGCTGGCTGGGATTAGCGAAGCACGCCTCGGCTTTTCGACTCTCGCGAGAACTCTTCGAGAAACATGATGTGAGGAATATTGGCAAGCGGCTGTTGGTGAAGATGGTAGGGGAGAAAAAGGCTCGATAGCGTTTATTCCACGTCCCGCCCGACGGGTCATTAGTGACTATCTGAATAATCCTCCGTGCCTCTCATGCTGAGCCTGCCGAAGGGCTCAGCATGACAAAGAGGCCATCTCAGATTATTCGGATAGGCTTTAAGCATGTAACGATGGCGCACAGGGTACCCCCTTACACGCTTTCTGCTGTCTTGTCGTAGCGGTCCACAATCGTTTCATATAAACTGCGATCCTTCTGCTCCACCCGAACCCGCACCGGCAAAAACTTCTCAATCACCGCCGCGTTGGTGGTGAAATGCTGCGTCGGTGCGGGCATGGTGAACCGACCACTACCCGCGAGAGCAAGTGGCAAAAGAAGTTGATCGGCCAGATGCGGTCCTACGGTGGCGTTGCTGGCGACGTAGTCCAGCGCTTCCTTGCAAGCTGTCTTTGCTACTGCCTCCGCTGGTACGCCGCGTTCACCAAAACCCGTGAATACTTCGGTGACGTGCTCATGTTCGAGAGTGAGAATCACCACATTTCCTGGACCGCTCTGTCGCGCCAAGCCACGCACGAACAATTGCTCTTTACGCCAGTTCATTAACTCACCAATGGTTTGTAACTCACGTTCGGCAATATGTACTGGCAGGTTGGTGAGATATGCCTCAGCGAAACTCTGCAACCGCTCTCCACGCTCACAAAGTTCGAGGCCTTGTAGAGTAGGGCAGGGGGCAATGTGAGCGATGATCTCACCGCCTCCGCTGGGATAGAAACCGTACTTTTTGAGCTCGACTCCGATGTTCGCACCCATACGCTTGAGTAAGGACAGGAAGGCGCGCTGCAAGAAATCCACTGGCGGTGCGGCGGAATTGTGGGTCCCGCCGGTGATCGTCACTGTGCTCTCTCGATCGGCTTGCAAGAGCGGCAACAGGATCGTTTGTAACACCAACGTGCAGCTACCTGCCGTGCCGATGGCAAAATGATAGTCACCACCTTTGACTTCGCCAGGAGAGAAGGTGAGTGCACGCGAGCCGATTTCTGCACCTTCGGCTTGCCCACTACTGACCGCGATTGCGGCTTGTACAGCGGTGAGATGTTGACGTAGGAGTCCCGGCTTTGCGCGTTTAGCACGGATGTGCTCGATCCGCACTGGTTGTTTGGTTAGAATAGAAAGGGCAAGGGAGGTACGCAAAATTTGCCCACCACCTTCACCCTGTGAGCCGTCGATGATGATCATGATGTTTCCAGAATATCATCTTTTCCGCCGCTTCTCTTTTGTGACGCTTCGTTGTAGGAAATGGGCAGCAGAAGGAGGGTATTTCATGCAATGGATCTCACGGCTGATGTGGATTGCGGCTGCGTGTCTTGGTGCCTGGGCGATTAGTCTCATTGCTACCACTCGTGGTGAGAGTATCAACGCGATTTGGTTTGTCATTGCTGCGGTTTGTGTGTACGCCATCGCCTATCGCTTTTACAGTAGCTTTCTGGCCACAAAGGTTTTCTGCCTTGACGATGCGCATCAAACTCCTGCTGAGCGTTTCAATGATGGGCGAGACTTTGTCCCTACTAACCGTTGGGTCGTTTTCGGTCATCACTTTGCTGCAATCGCTGGTCCTGGGCCGCTGATCGGTCCGACACTGGCTGCCCAGTTCGGCTACTTGCCGGGAACGTTATGGATTTTGGCTGGCGTTGTGCTCGGTGGAGCCGTGCAGGACTTCTGCGTATTGGCGGGCTCGGTACGTCGCGAAGGCAAATCGCTCGGACAAATGGCGAAAGAAGAGATTAGCCCGCTCGGTGGTTTTGTTGCGCTCGTCAGCATCATTATGATCATCACCATCTTGATCGCTGTGCTCGGATTGGTCGTGACCAATGCACTCAAGAGTAGCCCGTGGGGTACCTTCACTGTTGGTGCGACGATCCCTATCGCCTTGATTATGGGCATCTACCTGCGCTTCATCCGTCCAGACAAAGTGCTAGAAACAACGATTATTGGGCTCGTTCTTCTTGCCTTTGCGCTGGTTGGTGGACGTTGGGTGGATGAACATCCGCTCTTGGCTGCCTGGTTTACCTTTAGTGGACCACAGATTGCATTGATGGTGATTATCTATGGCTTTGCGGCTTCAGTGGTGCCGGTGTGGTTGCTGCTCGCTCCGCGTGATTATCTCAGTACATTTATTAAAATCGGCACAGTGGTGGCCTTGGCGGTAGGTATTGTCGCTTTACGGCCAGAGATTCATCTGCCAGCGATCACCCAGTTTGTTGATGGGACTGGACCGATCTTTGCCGGGACAGTCTTTCCGTTCGCATTTATTACCATTGCCTGTGGAGCAATCTCCGGGTTTCACTCTTTGATCTCTTCGGGAACCACGCCGAAGCTCTTGTGTAACGAGACCGACGCGCAAATGATCGGTTACGGTGCGATGCTGATGGAATCGTTCGTTGCCATTATGGCGATGATCGCTGCCGCCGTACTTGATCCAGGCGTGTATTTCGCGATCAACAGCCCACCGGGAGTTGTTGGCGCGACAGCAGAAGTCGCGGTGGCGACGATCACAGCCTGGGGCTTTCCGGTCACTGTCGAACAGATGAGTATTCTCGCCAAAGACATCGGTGAGAGTACCTTGTTTGCCCGCACTGGTGGTGCCCCGAGTCTCGCGGTTGGTATGGCGCACATCTTCTCAAACAGCCTCGGCGGTAAGACGTTGATGGCGCTATGGTATCACTTTGCGATCATGTTCGAGGCGCTATTCATTCTTACTACCCTTGATGCAGGTACGCGTGTCGGTCGTTTTCTGCTCCAAGATCTGCTCGGTCATTTGTGGGAGCCATTAGGTCGGACAAGCTGGTATCCGAGTGTGATTGTGTCGAGTGCCTTGATGGTTGGTGCCTGGGGCTATTTCTTGTATCAAGGCGTGATTGACCCGTTGGGTGGTATTAACAGTTTGTGGCCGTTGTTTGGTATTGCTAATCAATTGTTAGCAGCGATTGCGATGTGTGTGGTGACGACGATTCTCTTGAAGGGCAGCCGGATACGGTATGTGTGGATCTCGTTGATACCGCTGACGTGGCTGTTGATCGTGACCATGACGGCGGGATACCAGAAGTTGTTCCACACCCATCCGCGTATCGGGTTTCTGGCCCATGCTGTGAGTCTGAGCGACAAGCTAGCCAAGGGAGAGATTCCGGCAGAGAAGATTGCTGAGACTCAGACTCTGATCTTCAACGACCGACTCGACGCTGGGATTACTGCTCTCTTTATGATTCTTGTCTTGGTGATTTTAGTTGAGTCTGTACGCGAGTGGTTTCGGGTCCTCAGCGGCAGAAACCCCATTCCAGTTCCTGAGTATGTAGCGGTGGATTAGGCTTATCGTTCTTCGTTGGGCAACTGATAAGCAGTCCCTTCAATGAGGCGTTTGACATCGTAATTCCATTCACCCATCCACTTTTCAATGACCGCGTAGGCTGGACACTGGCCCTTGGCGAGTTCTTCCCGGAGATGTTCGAGATAGATTGTTTCATTCTCGCCTTTGGCGTTGCACTGGTTGTGCCGTTCCAGGCCGGTCCAGGCGATCGCAAGTAACTCTTTCGCGAAATCGAGCAGTGTGAGGCCACGGACTCGCACGCCGAGGGCTTGACGGTGCGATGCAAAATAGGCTTCTACGCGCTCTTCCCAGTCCCATTTTTTGATGAGATCCCAGGCGGCTAACAGACAGTCGTTTTCGTAGAAGATACCCTTACACAAGGCTGGTACTGCCAACATCAACTCGGCTGGTTGTTGGTCGATGCAGCGGATTTCGAGATATTTCTTAATACGGACTTCAGGGAAGAGGGTGGTGAGATGTTGGGTCCAGTCTTCTATGGTGGCACGCTCGCCGTTGTGCCCTTCTGTGAGAAATTGGTGGAAGCGAATGCCGGTCATGTCAATCCACCGGCCTTGGCGAACGATAAAATACATTGGGACGTTGAGTGCGTACTCGACGTAGTCCTCAAAACTGGCGTGTTCGGAAAAGGCAAATGGCAGGAGTCCGGACCGACGACGGTCGGTATCGGTCCACACATGTCCGCGCATGGTGAGAAAACCGTTCAGGCTCCCATCGGAGATTGGTGAGTTGGCGAACATAGCAGTGAGGATTGGCACCAGTCCCATCCCCACGCGGAATTTCATCATCGCGTCGGCTTCAGTATTGAAATCGAAATTGACCTGGATCGAAGCCGTTTGTTTCATCATCCGATGGCCAAGCGTACCGACCTGTTCCATGTAGGGAGCCATGAAGCGGTAGCGGGTTTTCGGAATCCATTGGATATCATCAAGCGGACTGACCGGCTGCATCCCAAGGTTGAGAAATGTCAAATCGAGTTCGGCTGCCGC
Source organism: Deltaproteobacteria bacterium (assembly GCA_043772795.1). Lineage (GTDB taxonomy): Bacteria > Desulfobacterota > Binatia > Bin18 > Bin18 > VGTJ01. The sequence goes on along the minus strand of JAYVFX010001191.1, from coordinate 929 downwards.
CGGCAGCAGGTGTTTGAAATGATTCTGTAACTCTTTGTTCGCACAGTGGATCGTCTCGCACTGCTCGCCTGAAAGTTCCACTTGAGCCCCGGGCTCAAGTGAAATGTTGGCACGGTCTCCATGCAGAGCAATGATGTGGCCTTCTTCTTCGATTGGTTCCCAGCCAAGCGTATCTGCAAGACGAAACAGGATGCGCTCAACTCCACGCTTGCTGGAATAGCGTGCAGCTCGGCCGCTACGACGAGAAACACCAACCATTTCATACTCAGTACCGAGCCGCCACGCTTCACGTGGTTTTCCCGCTTGGTGGAAGTAGTCAATTAGTTGGGAGCGATTTTCGACGACTTGTGCCGCTTCCGGGCTTTCGACGTATTGCGACATGAAACCCTCCCTCTCGGGTACTCCCCTCCGATTATGCGCGGTCAGGGTAGCAGACAAACTTGCTAAGGCAAGTGCTATTAGTGTAACTCCTCACTTTCTTCAGATGGTCAGGAGACCTACGGGGAGCTGGGGGACCACTGCCTGTGTTTTTTGCTCCTCGGGCAAGCACTTTTAGAAACCGGAGTCTGTTGCGAGACGGATTGAGAAGAGGTACCTATGAGTAGGAAAATGACCTTACCATAGAAGTTGACTGCGTAGGACTAGGGTGTATGGGAGGATGAGGGATGTGGAATTTGGTCGATCAGTTTCTTGCTAAATATGGGAATGTCGCGCTCTTTCTCGGGGTGCTTATCGCGGGGTTAACGCTGTTCCTTTTCGTTTTCGGTGAGGAAATTCGTTCTGGGGCATCTGCACGGGAGTGTTTGCCTGGCGATTCAGAAACGTGGATCCCTGCTGAGGGATTAACGTGTGTCAGCGCGCGCCCGCCAAGGTTGACTGGTTCTTACGAAGAGGATTTCGTTTCTTATCAGGTCCTGCAAGAAAAGGTT
>JAYVFX010001190.1:0-2867 GCA_043772795.1 Deltaproteobacteria bacterium | reverse complement strand
GTTCGGGGTCAACGCGGTTCGCGGATCATCGACACGAGGATGGGTGAGCGGCCTCAAAGGCATGCTCGAAGCGTATCAGCAGGGACATGATTTACTGGTCGTGCCCGATGGTCCGCGCGGTCCGCGCTATCAAGCAAAATCTGGCGTGATTCAACTAGCGCGTGCGACCAGCGCACCAATTTTTCCTGCTTCTTATAGTGCCGCGTGGAAAACAACCGTAGGAAGTTGGGACCGCTTACTGATCCCCTTCCCGTTCAGTCGCGTACTCTACGTCGTCGGAGAGCCCATTTATGTGCCGCGCGAGGCAACCAACGAAGTCATCGAAGCCAAGCGCCAAGAACTAGAAACTTCGTTGATCGCTACCACGACACAAGCCGATGCGTATTTTGCTGGTCAGCCAATACCGGTAGGCGAGGCTGCAACACCGAAGCCATTTCCGTCACGAAGCAAAACACCTGGATACCCGTCCACGCAATAAGCGAAAAACCAAATGATATGGTAGTACGTACGCGTTCTCGGTACGATTCACCTACGCCACGTAGGTGTTTGGAGTGGTGCCATACGCAGGTGTAGAGAACAAGTGCGCGTAACACATAAAAAGGGTCCCAAAGATACAAATAAAATGGGACCTGTCAACTCTTGTTAATCTGCACCCTCTGTGAAAAAATCCCTAAAAGATAAAGAACACTCCGAGTGAGTGGAGGGCTCAAGGAATGGGGTCTTCCTCTGAAGGAGGTTATGGGATACACCTGGTAAGTAGGGGAATTCATTGCGGTGGCAATGAGGGGCTGTCACGAAACGAACGGTTCTCAAATCAATTCTTCATTTATAGTGAGATAACATTTTGTTGCTGACTGGCCAGGCCGCGCTAATTCATAGAGGTTTTGCGGCGAGCCTATGATTCGTGAGGATCAAATGGGGTTCAATATGGGCAGGAAGACAGGGCACTGTACCCTCAGTAGAAGAAGAGGAACAGCACTCCTCTCATTAACAAGAGGAGACGCGGTATGAAGTCCTCCTATAATACTCTTTCTTCCTTGGGACTTTATTCGTGGGGAGCGCTTATCGCCACTTTCCCGACACAGCCCATGCGAGGCACGGCACTTGCCACTCTTATCTTCTTTACCTGGGCAGTTTTAGAGCCATGGAACCTTGCTCATGCTCAAGACGCGCCGCTGGGGCGGGGATCTGTTGTTAAAAGACCTCAACAGAAAGCTCAACGAGCGGCGGAAAAGTTCGAGCAGGCTCTGCGAACGCTCAAGCAGAAGTCTGACAAGCTTGATGAGCAATCAGTTAAAGGTGAAGCGACAGATGCTGAGTTAGACAGCGTTGACGCGATTAGCCAAACGATAAAAACTTTGGATGGTGAGGTTTAAGCTGATTTTCAGGCTACAGAAGCCAAGATCAAGGCGGCGGGGCTTCCGGAAGAAATTGTCGGACGACACCGACAAGCGGTTGCGGGCTATAAGGCGAGTTATGAAGACCTTCTGAAGAACGTAGAAAGTCTCAAACAATTACGCCAAGAGCTGAACAAAGCCAAGCAGGCAAAGGATGAAACTGGAGCGACGGCAAACCGCCAGGAGTTAAAACAGAAAATCCGCGATCTCAAGACGTACCTTGCCGACAAAGTCAAAGAGCCGCCCCACACCCCGCTTGATCCCAATAACCTCCCGCACCGGGCAGCAAAACCCAACAAACGTGCCCCACGATTGAAAAAGGAAGAATTCACCGAGCTACAAAAGCCCATTCAAGTAGCTTTCAACGGCGACCCTTCTTCTCTGCAACTCGTGCAAGCCAACCCCAACCTTCCGACGCCAGAAGACTTGGCCGAAACTGTTGAAGTCCAATTTACCCAGGAAATTCGGGCTCTGGCGACGCAGTTGGAGAATAACCCAGTCAAGATCTACGAATACGTGCGCAACAATTTTGACTTCGAGCCTACCTACGGTTCTATCAAAGGAGCGAACGAGACCCTGCTCGAAAAATCTGGCAATGCTATGGATCTGGCTAGTCTCCTTATCGCACTGCTTCAGGTATCAGGAATCCCGGCACGCTATGTGATGGGGACGGCGGAAATGCCAATTGCCCGAGTTATGAACTGGGTGGGGGTAGAAGACGCTGTCACGGCGGGCAACATCCTAGCGTCTGGGAATATTCCCGGGGAGTTCGTGACCCAAGAGGGGACCATTACCCATGTGCAATTAGAACATACTTGGGTAGAGGCTTACATAGACTATGTGCCATCCCGAGGCGCGGTCCACAGGGAGGGTGATACTTGGGTAGGGTTGGATCCAGCCTTTAAGCAATTCGAGCGGACAGCAGGGATTGATCTTGATCAGGCGGTTCCGTTTGATGAACACCAGTTTCTCGATGACGTAGTAGATACAGGGACTGTTAACGGAAGTGAAGGGTTTGGTACAGGGCTTGATCAAGTCCTAATAGAACAAAGGCTGGAAGATCGACGCCAAAAGGTGGAGGAGTTTCTTCAGACGGAAATGCCCGATGCGACGGTAGGGGATCTCCTTGGCACGGAAACAATTAAGACGCTCGAACTCGGTATTCTCCCTGCCTCGCTTCCGTATAGAGTGATTGTCACAGGGAGTGCCATACCCGAGATTCCAGATATTCTCCGTCATAAAGTGCGGTTTCAGGTTCTCTCTCTCTTCGGTTTACCTGATCTGGGCGTAACGGCGAATCTAGCAACCCTCGCGGGAAAGCGAATTACGCTTTCCTACCTACCAGCAACTGAACAGGATCGATTGACTATCGAAGCCAATGCAGATCAACCTACCCTGCCCGCCTATCTCGTCAATGTAGTGCCTGTAATTAGCTTCGACGGGATCAGTGCTGCGACCGGCGCACCAATC
>JAYVFX010001189.1:0-10547 GCA_043772795.1 Deltaproteobacteria bacterium | reverse complement strand
GCCTTGCTCGCGTAGCGTCTGCACGATCTCTTCCATGAAGAAGGGGTTGCCTTCGGTTTTGTCGAGGATGAATTTCTTAAGAGGTTCAAGAGACTCATTCGACACCCTCTCCCTAACCCTCTCCCCTCGAGGGAGAGGGGATTCGGGGGCGTCACCAAGCAACGCCGTCAACATCTCCTCCGCTTGCTCTTTGCCTAACGGGTCCAGCCGTAACTGCGAGAAGTAGGTCTTGCCGCTCCATTGGTGTTGGTATTCGGGACGGTAGTTCACGAGAAGTAGGATTCTCGCCGTCGCTACACTCTCACTCAGCAGTTGCAGAAATACCTGGGTCTCGGCATCGAGCCAGTGCAGGTCTTCAAAGATGATAATCAATGGCTGATTAAAGCTCTCCCGGAGCAATAATCGCTTGATCGCCTCCAAGATCCGCTTGCGGCGGATCTGCGCGTCCATCTGCTGTAAGGGCGAGGTCGGCTCGGCAATCCCCAGTAGGAAGAACAGATACGGAAGAATGTCTTCTAAACTGCGATCTAGCGTCAGCACCTTGCCAGTAATCTTCTCCCGCCGTCGCCGTTCGTCATCTGGGTTGGTCAACTGGAAGTAGTTCTTCAACAGATCAATCAATGGGAGATACGGATACGCCTTGCCGTGGGAGACGGAGAACGTTTCCAGGATCAGACAGCCGTGTACCCGTAGGGGCGTATGATTATACGCCCCTACCAATTCGTAGAACAAGCGCGACTTCCCTACCCCCGGCTCGCCCATCACTCCGGCAATTTGTCCATGCCCAGCTTTAGCCGACTCTAAAGCACGGTTGAGCTGCTCCAGCTCACTTTGCCGCCCGATAAACCGGGCCAGCCCGCGCCGCACCGACAGTTGCATCTTGGTGCGCAACGGTCCGACACCTGCCACTTCGTAAATGTTCAGCGGCTCAGGAAACCCTTTGACCTGCGCTTGGCCTAAGGCTTTGAACTCAAAGTAGCCTTCAGTGAGTTTATAGGTTTGTTCACTGACCAGGATTGACCCCGGTGTCGCTAAGCTTTCCATCCGCGAAGCCAGATTCGTCGATTGGCCGACGGGCACATAATCGGTATGCAGGTCGTCTTTGCGAATCGAGCGGAGCACTACTTCACCGGTGTTAATGCCCACACGCAGTTGCAGATTGATACCTTTCTCTCGGCGCAACTGCTCGGCCCGTTTGCGGCTCTCGTCTTGCATCAGTAACGCGGCATAGAGTGCCCGTTGGGGATGGTCTTCATGGGCAATCGGTGCGCCGAAGAGAGCAAAGATGCCATCGCCCAACGCCTGGGCGACATAGCCTTCATAACGATGCACGGCATCCATCATCAGTTGCAGGGTCGGATCGACAATCTCCCGCGCCTCTTCGGGATCAAGGGCGGCAATGATGTCAGTCGAGCCTTTGATATCGACAAACAGGGCGGTAATACTTTTGCGCTCACCATCGGTGATACCCCGCGCTTCCATGGCTTCCCGCTCGGCCTGAATGCGTTCGGCTAAATGCGCAGGCGTGTAGCTTACGGGTCGAGGGTCCGAGGTCCGCAGTCCGAGGTCTGAAGACGTTTTCCTCCTATCCTTTTCCCCTTTTCCCTCTTTCGCCGTTGTGCCCTTAGTAAGGGGCGTCGCGCATTCGTTGCAAAACTTGGCTTGTGGAGGATTCTCGGTCCCACACGATGGGCATTGCAACGGGAGCGGCGTAGCGCACTCGTTACAAAACTTCGCGCCTGGCGGATTTTCAGTGGAACAATTTGGGCAGTGCATTTCTCACCTTTTCAGTTGCCAGTTATCAGTTGTCAGTTATCAGAGGAATTGCAGCGAGGCCAGGGCAAATGGTAAGTGGTAGGATCGCGAAAACGTAAAAAGGAGCGAGTAGCCTTCCCACCTCCCCTTACGTTTTATACCTTACGGTTTATATTCTTTGATGTCTTACCCCTTACGTTTTATTTCCGAAGGAGGCCCCATGGATTTCCAGTTTACGGATGAACAAGAAGAGATTCGCAAACAGGTACGCTCGCTCTGCTCACGTTTTCCCGATGAGTACTGGCGTGAACGGGACGAGACCGGCGAATTTGCCTGGGACTTTTATCAGGCGGTTGCCGACGCAGGGTATCTCGGGATCACGATCCCACAGGAATATGGTGGCAGCGGATTAGGTATCACCGAAGCCTCGCTAGTGATGCAAACTATCGCTGAGAGTGGCGGTGGTACGCAAGCGTGTTCTTCTGTCCATCTTGGTATCTTCGGATTGGAACCTCTCATCAAATACGGGACCGCCGCTGCGAAGGAAAAATACCTTGCGAAAGTGCTGAGCGGGGAAACGCATGTGTCCTTTGCCGTCACCGAGCCCGACGCTGGCACCAACACCACACAGATCTCTACCTTCGCCACCCGCAAAGGTGATGGCTACATGATCAGTGGCCGCAAAGTGTTCATTACCAAAGCCAAAGAATCAAAAAAGATGCTGCTGCTTGCCCGCACGACCCCGTATGACCAAGTCGACAAGAAGACAATGGGCATCAGTCTCTTCTTCGCTGATATCGACCCTAAAGCCGTAGAAGTCCGGGAACTGCATAAGTGTGGCCGCAAGTCAGTGGACACCAACATGTTGTTCATCGACAATCTCTATGTCCCGAAGGAAGACTTGATCGGCGAAGAGGGAAAAGGCTTTTACTACATCATTGATGGCATCAATCCCGAACGGATTCTCATTGCCGCCGAATGTATCGGCATGGGGAAACGCGCGATCGAAAAGGCGGTGCAATATGCGAAGGAACGCGTGGTCTTTGGCCGACCGATTGGCATGAATCAGGGGATTCAATTCCCTTTGGCTGATTCCTTCGCCAAACTCGAAACCGCAGAACTGATGGTCTATAAAGCGGCGTGGCTCTACGATCACCACAAACAGTGTGGGAAAGAATCCAATATCGCCAAATACATGGCTGCTGAGGCATCCTGTGAAGCCACAGACCGTGCTATGCAAGCCCACGGTGGGTACGGCTACATCAAAGACTACGATGTCGAGCGCTACTGGCGCGAGGCTCGCTTGTTCCGCATCGCACCCATCTCACAAGAGATGATCCTCAATTATGTTGGGGAGCACGTACTGGGACTGCCAAGGTCCTATTAGTTAAGAGTTAAGAATGAAGAGTGAAGAGTTAATGAAAAATTAAGAATGCAAAATGAAGAATTCGAAGGAATAGCTTTTTGATTTTTCTCTTTAATTCTTCATTTTTAATTCTTCACTCTTAACTGGAGGCAGAATGCCGACAAAATCGCCATTCCACAAAACCATCACGTCCCTTCCCCAAGCCGACATTGCCTTCAAAGGCGTGAAGGGCTGGCTCTCGCAAGCGAAAGATCATCAGTTGGTGTTTATGGACATTGCGCCAATCGGTGAGGTTGCGCCGCATGCGCATGGCGCGCAATGGGGCATCGTCGTCGATGGTGAGATGGAACTCACTATCGGGGGCAAGAAGCACGTCTTTCGTAAAGGAGATAGCTACTTCATTCCCAAAGGCACGGTCCATTCCGCGCTTTTCAGCAAGCGAACGTTCGTGATCGACTTTTTTGCCGATAAGAATCGGTATAAAGCGAAAAAACGTGATGCGTAAAACGTGAAACGGAAAGCGGAACAAGGAGGCAGCAGTCAGGAGACAGTATCCAGAATGCCCAAAGTACTTCCCCTCACGCTGTTCCTATCTCCACTCCGACTTCTGTATTCTAACTTCTGCATTCTGTATTCCTGACTCGTTACGTTTTATTCTTTACGTTTTACGCGCTCCTCCAACGACTCAACTTGGCTCTAATTCTGTGACACAACAAAACTCCACTCCGTCTCTTATCCTCGCCTCCGCCTCGCCACGTCGTCGTGAGCTGCTTGAGCAGGCAGGAGTTGTTTTCACCGTCATTCCAAGCAATGCGGCAGAAGATATCCTGGTTGGCGAAGCTCCGGCGGAATACGCTCTTCGCGTGGCAGGCGCGAAGGCTCAAGAAGTCGCCCAGAATCACCCTGGACACTGGGTATTAGGGGCAGATACGATTGTCATTACCGCTGAGCAGATTCTCGGAAAACCGCGCGACCGTGCGGATGCCACACGCATGCTCTGTTTGTTATCTGGACAGACACATCAAGTGAGGACGGCTTTCGTTCTGATTGCTGCGACCGGCCAAGAGTATACCCGTCAAATCGTAGCAACCACAGTGACCTTCAAATCGCTGTCCAACGAGCAGATTCATTCCTACCTCGATACTGGAGAGCCGTGCGATAAGGCTGGGGCATACGCGGTCCAAGGCCTCGGGGCAGCGCTTGTCGAAAAAGTGGAGGGGTCGTACACCAATGTAGTCGGTCTCCCTCTTGACGAAGTATTAGCGAGCTTACACGCCGCCGGGTTGTATCCGGCAACAGAAAAGCCGCCCTCATGATCGACATAGCTACCAATTATGCGCGAGTTCGCGCGCAGGTTGATCAAGTGGCGCAACGCTGTGGCCGTCGACCAGATGAAGTTACGATTGTTTGCGCTGCCAAGACAAAAGGCCCTGAGGCTGTGCGTGCAGCATTAGCGGCAGGGGCAACCGACATTGGCGAGAATTATGTCCAAGAAGCGCGCGACAAAATTGTCCTGGTCCCTGAGCCAGCACGCTGGCATCTGATCGGTCATTTACAACGCAACAAGGCGAAAGATGCCGTTCGCTTGTTCTCGCTCATTCACTCTCTCGATAATATATCCCTTGCGCAGGAGTTAAACCGCCAGGGACAAAAACTCGGTGTTACTGTCCGAGTGCTGATTGAAGTCAACCTCGGAGGAGAAACGACAAAAAATGGTGTCATCCCTGACAAGCTAGAGCAACTCCTCAGCGCACTGGCACCGCTGTCCGCAGTACGAGTTGAAGGGTTCATGGCAATTCCGCCACCTGGGCCAGACGCGGAAGCGTCACGACCGTACTTTCGCACCCTCGCGCGGTTACGGGAGCAATACGCACGGCAGCACGCGAACAACATCGAGTTACGGGAATTGTCAATGGGCATGACAGACGATTATGCGGTCGCTATTGAAGAAGGAGCAACCATCGTTAGAATTGGGCGCGCGATTTTTGGCGAGCGCTAAAAGAGGAACGCGATGAAGAAACTGGGATTTATTGGCGCGGGCAACATGGCCGGAGCATTGATCAAAGGCTTAATTTCAGCAAAACTCTATCGCGCTCAGGATATGCTTGTCAGCGATGCACTGCCTGCTCAGCTTGCGAAGATCAAGCGGACGTATAAGGTGGTAGGCACTAAGGATAATCGCGCAGTCGTACGAGAATCACAAACCATCGTGCTTGCCGTTAAGCCACAGATTCTGAATCAAGTGCTTGCGGAAATTCAACCTGAGGTGACGAAAGACAAACTCTTCGTTTCTATCGCCGCCGGAGCGACGCTACGTCGCCTGGAGAATGGGCTAGGCGGCAAAGCACGAGTCGTGCGCGTGATGCCGAATACCCCGGCCCTCCTTGGCAAAGGCATTGCTGTCGTCGTACGCGGAAGCAACGCCAAACCCAAAGACGAGAAGCTCACAGTGACGATGTTTCGTGGAGTCGGTGAAGCCCTCGCCGTGAAGGACGAAGCCTTGATGGACCCGGTGACGGGCTTGAGCGGCAGCGGGCCAGCGTATGTCTATTTGTTTGCCGAAGCGTTGATTGCCGGTGGTGTTCAAGCAGGACTTGATCCTCAAGTTGCGACTCAGCTCACCTATCAAACAATTGAGGGAGCGGTGGCCATGCTCAAAGAGACGGGAAGGACTCCGAAGGAACTGCGTGAGATGGTTACCTCCCCTGGCGGAACGAAGCTGGCTGGGTTATCCCGGTTAGCCGAAGGAAGCTTCACCGAGGTTGTCATTGCAGGGGTTGAAGCCGCCACGCGCCGCTCGAAAGAACTCGGACAAGGGTAAGGAGTCGTCTGCATGTTTATTCTTGGTAATTTTCTCTTCGCTATGGCACAGGTACTTAGCATGTTGATCCGCACCTATATGTGGATCGTCATCATTCGCGCCCTCATTTCCTGGGTGAATCCAGATCCGTACAATCCGATCGTCCGTTTCCTCCATACTGCCACTGACCCGTTGCTCCACCGTATTCGACGACTCATACCAGCCAGTTTCGGAGGGATTGATTTCTCACCGCTCATTCTTATCGCTGGACTGTACTTCCTCGAATTCTTTCTTGTGCAGAGTTTGGTCGATCTCTCCCGTCAACTGAAGTAGCTTGCGTTTGCTCGCCATGACCTACCCCTGGCAACACACCGCACACGGTATTCGTCTCCACGTTCACCTTCAACCGCGAGCTTCACACAACCGTGTGGTTGGCACCCATGGAGAAGCCCTCAAGATTGCCCTGACTGCCCCACCCGTGGATGGTGCAGCCAACACCGCGTTACTACGCTTTCTCGCGTCACAGTTGAACGTTCCGGCGTCTACGATTTCCCTGCTCAGCGGCGAAAAAAGTCGCGACAAATACGTACTGATCCGAACCGCGAACGCCGAACGGATGATCCAGAGTCTCACCGCCGTGTTGCAGCGGGTTGACAAAAAAACTGAGATGATTAGCGTTTTCAAAAACACATAGGTGCAATCAGAGAGGTAAATCCTTATGCCGATTTACGAATATTCCTGTAAGAAATGCGGTGACTTTGAGATCACCCAACGGATGGCCGATGAGCCCCTCAAGAAATGTCCGACCTGTGGCACGAAAGTCACCAAACTCATTTCCCAGTCTGCTTTCCACCTTAAGGGGAGTGGCTGGTACATGACCGACTATGCCAAAAGCGCAACGACCAAAAGCAATGAAAGCAGCGACAGCAAACCTGCGAGTGACACGAAGGAGACCACCTCGACCAGCTCCTCGTCTGATACCACCACCAGTTCTACAACCAAGGAGAGTTCTGCCAAGGAGAGTTCTGCGCCCACAAAAGCGACTCCCTCCACCACAAAGGAGAGTTCCACTTCGACCTAACGATAGAGTTGAACAACAGCAGATCATCCAATAGTCTATACGATACAGATTTTTCTCCTCACTTTGCTATCCCTACTTACGTTGTTTCTAGTCCCATGATAAGCAGACGGTCATGGTCGCATAGCTCAGTCGGTTAGAGCGCTTGCCTCACATGCAAGAGGTCCGGTGTTCAAGTCACCGTGCGACCATTCTCCAAAAAAGCCCACTAATTGTGGGCTTTTTGCTTTCTGTACAGAGAAGAAACTCTAGGTTACGTCACTAATCGGGGGTCCACAATCGCTCTCACAGTTCGTCTCCATCGCGATTCGCGACGCAAACAATACCGTTTGCACTCGGGGAAAAGTATGCTAGTAGTGAGAGTGCTAATGAGTTAAAAAAGAGAGCAAGGAGGAAATTCTCATGGCAGATAAAAGCTTTGGTCGAGTAGTGGAAGAGCGACGTCACGAACTGGGTCTCACTCAAGAAATGGTGGCAAAGAAGGTCAGTGTGAAAGCGAATTACATTGGCTATCTCGAGCGTGGCATGCGTCACCCAAGCCAGAAAGTAGTTGAGAAACTCTCAACTGCCCTCAAACTTGATCCGCAAGACCTGTACCTCTTAGCTAACCCTAAAGTACGCAGCCTGTTAGGCACGACGAAGGGCGGAGGGGCGTCAGGAATCCAGCAGCTCTTAAAGGACGCGGCAGCGCAAAAGCAAGCCGGCATTAGCGGCACAGAGCGTAACGCTCTAGTGCAATTGGACCGTGCAAATTCTGCGGCGAGTGCAGCGAAAGCAGTCCAGGCGCTACGCTCTGCTCTCGGCGGAAAGTAAGAAGTGATCTGGTAGATCCACTCCTACTCTCTGTTGATCAGCCGGTCGGAAAGTCGACCGGCTGATTCTTACCCACCCCTTCCCCCACTTTTTCACTCACGATCACAGAACGCGGTAAATACTTTTTTACCTTGACTGGGTCTTTCGGGACCCCATTAGGCACGTCCTTCCCTCTCGAATATCACAAGACTAAATCGGACCACCGAAGATTCGTTCGCTACCGTAGCTTCCTGTGATTTCGCCCCCGGCGATCAATGGTCGGGCGGAGGATGGAATATCTCAGCAAGTGCGAGACTGTGCCAATGTCGTGTGGTCTGATTTAGACAGAGGGATTGTCTTTCCATCTTCTCATGGTAGCGTGCGACCCATGAGCTACTGGCGCACCCGGGTCGTCGTCTGTTCCGTATTTCTGTTGTTTCACGGTTTGCTCAGGGCTGCTGACGAAGGTGAAGTGACGATGGGTCGCAAGTTCTCTCTTGTCGCCCAAGCACAGTTGCCATTGATGCGAGATGTGACGGTGCGGCGGTACGTCCAACGTCTTGGGCAAAAGCTCGTTGCCCACCTTGATCATGCAGATTTCGAGTATCGCTTCGCGGTGGTCCAAGAGCCGCATATCAACGCGTTCTCAGTGCCCGGTGGATACATCTATATCCATTCAGGCTTGATCCAGCGCGTCCGTACAGATGACGAATTGGCCAGCGTTCTCGGCCATGAGATTGCCCACGTCCAGGGGCATCATATGGTCCGCCAGCAGCAAGATACAAAGCTCCTCTCGTATGCCGGCTTAGCAGCGATGGCCTTAGCGATTATTAACCCCGTCCTTGCGGCTGGAGTGTCCTCGATCGCTGGGATTAAGCAACTCGAATATCAACGTCAGCTTGAAGAAGAAGCGGATCACCGCGGGCTGCATTATCTTGCGCAAGCGGGCTTCGACCCCTATGCGATGACACAGTTTTTCGGAACGATGCAGAACGAAGATCGACTCAACGGAGTCAATGTTCCGAGCTATCTCCGTTCACACCCCCCTTCTAAAGACCGCCTGAGTTACATTGAACGAACCTTAAAGACCCTGCACTGGAATCAGCGGGCACCGACAGACACATTTGAATTGCGTCGTGTCCAAGCGATTCTCCGCGCCTCACAGGAATCGCGCAGTCGCGTCATCACTGACTATGAACGGCAACTCGCCGAGACGCCCGAGAATCCCCAAGCGTTAGCACTGCTCGGCACCGCCTTACTTCAGTACAACGACTGGCAACGCGCCCAACAACTCTTCGAACAAGCGGGCACAAAAGGGCTTCATCTCAATAACGAGCTGGCGATCACCTATCTCCGTCTTGGACAACCCACCCATGCACGCCAGCTATTGTTGCAACAACGTGAGGAAGATCCACAAGATGCGGGTACTCATAACCAACTGTGTGCGCTTTTTTTCAAAGAGGGGAATCTGGAAGAAGCCACGCGGTCCTGCCGTACCGCGCTCGCGATCGATCCGTTCCTTGATGAAGCGTACATGACGTTGGCACAAATTGCACAGCAACAACAAAAAAGCGGAGAAGCACGGTTGCTGCTGGCTCAGGCGATGGAGTTACAAGGGCGCATGGATGCCGCGCTGAACCAGTACCAACAGGCCGCGCAACTGCTGGGCCCTGATCATGAGAAAGCAGAAGAGCTTACAGAGAAGACCAATGAGCTTGAGGAATTGGTAAGCCAATTAGGAAAGGGCTCACAGCGTTAGAGCGGTTTGCCTCTGAATCCCCGAGAAGGCTGCGTCCTAGAGGATGTTCGGGCGCGGTGAGCGCCTGATCACGTGTGAGGTAAGCACATCAAGTGACCACCGGGTTGACGATTTCTCAGCAGCCATCAGTTTAGAAAGTGAGAGTTGAAGATGTCTGATTCCTTTTTCGACCATCCGATTCTCAATTCTCCCTACGATCACCCGGCTCGATATTGGGAACTCGATGAGAGCGGACAACCGACGCAGAAGATTATCGAGAGCCGCCGCCGAGCGGAATTTATTACTCCGATCCCGAAGCCGAAGAAGCGGAAGGCGCCAGCTGCCCCTTCGACAAACCCAAGTCCGGGCGCATCACCGTGAAAGTAATCAACCACCTCGGGGGTGAGGTGATGAAAGTGTTTAAGGTAGATATCTCTTACCCGGCGAAGGGAGAGGCAGCTATGGCGAGTGCTGACCAGATTAAAGCACTGCTCAAATCACACGTGGACGGCGATGATCAGCGCTTCTTTTCCGTAGCCATGCAAGTCGCGGCACACGAGGCAAAGCTGGGCCACGGACAGCTTGCCGAAGAGTTGCGCACGCTGATTGATGAAGCAAAGCGTCGTCGAAGCGTGGTTCATCAAGGCAATGAGCAGCCTATCCCTATTAGTCGTCCCCGTGGCGACCTGGCCAATCTTCTGACAGTTTCCTATCCAAAATCCCGCCTTGGAGACATAGTTCTGGACGATACGCTGGCCGGGCAACTGCTGCGCATCATTCGCGAACAGCGTCATGCGGCGCGCATTCTCGAGCATGGTCTTGCGCCACGGCGAAAGCTGTTGCTCGTCGGACCGCCTGGCACAGGAAAAACACTAACGGCTTCCGTGCTAGCAGGAGAATTGGGCATTCCTCTGTTCCAAGTCCGTTTGGACGGACTCATTACGAAATTTATGGGAGAGACAGCCGCTAAACTCCGTCAGATATTCGAAGCTACGGATCAAACTCGTGGTGTGTATTT
>JAYVFX010001188.1:0-2648 GCA_043772795.1 Deltaproteobacteria bacterium | reverse complement strand
CCAAGCTACTCTATGAACGCATGGGCGAGATCGGACTCGATTTCTCCGCGATCTATCCAACTTCGGGTGCGCTTTTCGCTCCGTTCCTGCGTGATGAGGAGGTACGACGCGCTGCGTGCCGGGCGTTCAATATGTACACGGCTGACCAGTTTAGCGGCTTAGGCGATCGCCTCGCTCCAGCCGCGGTGGTACCGATGTACAATCCTCAAGAGGCAATCGAGGAGCTAGAGTTTGCTGTCAAGAAGTTAGGTTTCAAAATTGTGATGCTTGGTAGTTTGGCACGACGGCCTGTCGCCGCGGTTGCCAAATCAAATCCAGACGCCAGCCGTTACGCAGTCTGGCACGATGTGATCGGCTTAGACAGTGAATATAATTACGACCCAGTGTGGGCCAAATGCCTGGAACTCGGAGTCCCGCCAGCTTTTCATTCTGCTTCGTCAGGTATCGGACTACGCACCTCGATCTCCAATTTCGTCTACAATCACATTGGGCACTTTGGTCAGGCTGGCGAGGCAGTCTGCAAAGCTTTGTTTATTGGCGGTGTCACTCGTCGTTTTCCCCAGCTGAAATTCACCTTCTTGGAAGGTGGAGTTGGTTGGGCCTGCAGCCTGTATAGTGATCTCATCGGCCACTGGAAGAAACGTAACGCCGACGCGTTGGACGATGTCAATCCGGCGAATCTCAATCGTGAGCTGCTCGTTAATTATGTGCAGCGCTACGGCTCCAAAGCGTTCCTTAACGTTCTTGAGCAGCTTGAGCCTGGCGTCGGCTTGCTCATGGAGCGCCCGGAACAACTCGACGACTTCGCTGCCTGCGACATCAAACAAGCATCTGACATTCGCGACCTGTTCGTACCCAACTTCTATTTTGGTTGTGAAGCAGATGACCCAGCGAATGCCTGGGCGTTCAGGAGCACTGTGAATCCGTTTGGCGCGCGCATCAACGCGGTGTTTGGTTCCGATATTGGGCATTTTGACGTGCCCGATATGACTCATGTGCTTCCCGAGGCGTACGAAGGAGTCGAAGACGGCATCATCACTGAGGACGACTTTCGTGATTTTGTCTTTGCCAACCCAATTCGTCTGTGGACTAGCATGAACCCCGGCTTCTTCAAAGGGACGGCAGTCGAATCGCAGGTACAGAAGTTTCTCAAAGAGACTAACGGGTCAGCACCCACACATGCGTAACTGGTTGGGGCGACCGACAAGTCGCCCCAACAAATTTCCCACCTCTTAAAGAAATTCTCGCTGTCTGATAAGTGTAGTTCCCTATGCTGCATACACGATTCTCGCGACGATATTTGTGGGTTGTCATTGCCTTTTTCTCTTTCATTTTCATTACTACTTCTGCTTTTGCACAAAACGAGGCCAGTAAGAAAAAAACGGAGCAAAGTGAAACTACCGGTAAGAATAAAGAAAAGCTGGCACGAAAGAAGAAAGAGGCCTCGAAAAGGTCAGTAAGCAATACTGAAGAGAAAGAGAAAAAGCCTCAGCTTCAGCTCCTCGGCAGCAGGATCACCTATAGTGTTCCACTCCGCTGGACCAAGCCACAGGCCTCTACCCGAGAAAAGTTGGAAGCTCTACAATTTACGATTCCGCTGCCCGCTGCTGGGAAAGCCTCACGCAATACGAGCGCCATTCTTGTCGCCGAGCCGAACACCGACAAATTGAGTCTCAGCGATTTCAGTAGCAGTAGGCTGCCACGAAAATATCCAGCCGGGACTATCGTTGCCGACCAACTTGACGGAGACTCTTGGCGCACGGTCGTCTCCCATGTACACGAGGCAACCCCACCCTATTCAATCGTTGATCGTTTCGGCGTAGCCGCAGGCCTGCGCGTGCACTTCCGCATTATTCTTCCCCAGGAAGACGATGCGAAAGCAACGTGGCTACCAATGCTCTCACAGGAAAGCGACGATTTCATTTATGATTTGCAAATCAACGGCAAGAACAAGGTCACGGCGCATCTTTTCTATGCGAATGGGAATTGGGGACTACATGAAGGGAAAGCGGCAAAGAGAACTATCGTAAAAGATGCAAACACGCCCACCGAAAAAACCAAGAAAGTAGAAACCAAGAAAGTAGAAACCAAGAAGGCGGAAGCCAAGAAGGTATCCGCCAAACCTGTACTGAAGAAGCAAGAACAACCTGCACCAGCTCCAGAACCAGCAGAAGAGTACGAACAGAGATCTGCTCCGGGAGATTCCGAGATTCAATGATGTCACAGAAAGAACCGGCGCAACTCTGGATCTGGTTAACAATTACCGTACTGGTCTTCTTCTGCGTCCCGTACTTCTTCGCAGGAACATATGAACCATTGATTTTCGGTATACCGTTGTGGTTTCTTACCGTTCTCATCGCGGCTCTCGCGCTTATCGCATTCACTGTGTATATCGTCCTACGTCAATGGCGATTAGCTGCAACAATACTCGGAGAAGAAGAACCCTAACGGACTATTTTTACACAACACGCATCACGTTCCCAATTTTACGTTTCACATACAAATATGTCACCCTCTGTCGGCCTAGGCTTCGATGCGCTCATCATCCTCTCTCTGTATCTGTTGAGTAACGTCTTCATTGGGTACTTCGCCTATCGTTCCGGGGAAACATGGACAGCACGAGATTATTTTCTCGGCGGCAAAAGCAC
>JAYVFX010001187.1:0-4201 GCA_043772795.1 Deltaproteobacteria bacterium | reverse complement strand
CATTTCCCGAACTGGGCGCTAGGGAAGTTTCTTCGTGCACGACAGGGTCAAAGATCTTGATGATATGACCACCAACCTCGATACAATATGGAAGATACACAGTCTGCCGAAATGCGTGTCCCACAGCTTCGGCAATGGAGGTCTTTCCGTTTCCACTTGGTCCATACAAAAGAATCGGCTTTCCGGAATTAACCGCTGGGCCGAGCTGGCGAATGACTTTTTTAGGAAGAACAAGGTGAGCTAATAGTTGCTCCAGTTCCTCACTGGTCACATGCTCGTTCGTAACAGCCTGTTTCTGTACTTGGTTACGGTACTCAGCAAGCGGAACTGGAACCGGGCCGACGTAGTGGGACTGTTGTAACGCCTCACCTGCCCGCTCTCGCCCAGCGCTCGTGAGCGAGTGTCTGAGGATCGCGAGATTTCCCTCACTTGCTCCGCGGACCTCAACCAGAGCATCCTTCTTGGCGATTTGCAGTAACTCCTCAACTATTCTGCGCGACAGGGCGATCTGGCGTGCAATGTCAGGGACGGTTTGCAGCCCTTCTACCAGCATCGCCTTCAGTACTGCCCGAAGGAGAAGCTGGGGATCTAATCCCGTATCACTAATGGTTTGAGGAACCGGTGGAGGCTCTTGAATGACGCCAGTGAGCTGCTCTTGAGAGAGAAAGCCCAGAGCAATCAGGTGGTCTTCTAAGCGACCTCCAGTTGCTTTCTGGCGAGCAAGAGCTATTTCGATTTGTCCTGGTTCAATCAGTTTCTTGGTAACGAAGATTTTTCCTAGTGACATACGGAGTTGCGTGCGGTACAGAATCGGCTTGCGCCTCTTTCCTAGCTGAAGTTCCTCCCGTCACCCTTTCCTTAAGAATATATTTATGGACTCTCTTTGCCTCCCATTTCTTTTTCCCGCTTTTGTGGGAGCACTATATACAAGGGTATCTGGAGAAAGGAAACGTTGTCAAACGATCCGACAAGAAATGGAGGGAATTTTCGCATCAGAGAAATACCTGAGATAAACGGAAAGCCGCGATGCAGAGCGTTCGTCAAGGAGACGCCCAACGTTATGTGCTATGCTGAGCTAATGTTCGCCTTATGAGCCAAGTGCTCCCGTCACCGTAAGTCTCAGGAAGTAGAACAGAGAGGACCATGACAGTCTATCGATCTTTATTCTCGCGAAGCGTTTTTCTCTTTTTTGCTGTAATAATTTGCTGTAGTTGTAGTTCACATCGCCCCCAACCGCCAGTGAATGGACAAATAACTCTCCTCCCTCCTTCTCATTACACGCCTTATTATTCCACCCAGAAGGCCCGGCAGTTGGGAGAAACATATAGTGACGATTTAGATCAACTTCTCGAACGCCTCACTCGGAGTTCGATCGGAAGACTACAGTTCGCGAATGCGATTGTCTCGGTCAGCTTGGGCTTCTTCACCCATTCTGCCAGTCAGACTCCGGATGAGCGGTACTTAGAAGTTATTCTCGGTATGCCTGATATTCTTGACAACGAAGCGGATCTCACTCAGCTCGTTACGCAATTGTTCTCACAATATGGTGGGGAACTATTGTCAATCTTGACGGAGGATCAAACCATCTCGAACGACACAAAAATCGCGGGTTATGGTCTCCATTTCTCCTGGAGAAGTCTGAAGAAAACTCCTTCCGGTCCGCATCTGACTTTGCGAGAGAGTGTTGTATACCTCGACAAAGAGCAATCGCGACAGTTTCTGGGCCAGCGGCTGACACAAGATGATTTACTTCGGGGTGCCGTTCTTTTTATCCGGGAAGGAGACCAACCTGCACGACAGATCTTTTATATACCACCCGAGCGGCAACTCCCGGTGCGCCTGCTCCCGTTAGACGATACCACCGCCACAACCTTTGATGGAGGTCAACTTGGAACAACTGCCGAAAAGCCATTTAACCAGATAGAAAATGGCCCCGAAGGATCGGCAGTGGCGTCCCCCCACGTGCTTCAGTCACGGTAAGACGCACAAAAAGACGTTGCAAAGAAAGGAATCGCCCCATCTTCTGGGAACGAGCAAAACTCTCCTCCTGCCTCTCCTGCTCCACCCAATAGAGGAACCACAGAATAGATATAGAACAAAAAGTGTGGTCCAAGAGGGCTCTGGTATCGCTCTCCTTTATTATCGCTGATCTGCCCGGTTCGTATCCCCCTCTTCCTTCAGAGAGGGTCAAGGGGTCTGAAGATTTCTTGCGAATGACCGATCTTCTTTTTCGTGAAGATACTGAGAACGCTTTCTCATCTCAGAGGAAGGATGCTCCTACATGGATGACAGCAATCGTCGTGAAATGACACGAGTCCCGCTACAAGTCGGTATCGCTCTCCGATCAAGTAGCAAGCCTGCGATTCCCGGAAAAACAACAGACGTTAGTCTCAAGGGGGTTCACATAGCCTGTGAGAACCCACTACCTGTGGGTTCCACTTGTCAGCTCACGCTGTTCATCGGCCCCGAAGATGACCCTGTGCGGATTACGTTCGGTGGTACGGTCGTACGTGCTGACAGAAACGGGATGGCAGTCGAAATTGATGATGTGTTGCCAATCGATACTCTCACGCATCTGCAGAACATCGTGCGTTATAATGCCACCGACGCCAATCGTATCAATCAGGAACTACGAGAACGGGTTAGTCAGCGGTGGAGCGGTACAGCTCCCTCAGCTATAAAAAATAAGCCACAAGCAGAGATTCAACGTCTTGCACCCGACACGGGATATGGTAGCCGGTGGTTGACGAACGAGTATCGTTACTCGACTGCCTCACGAGGCCTGTCCTCGGAAGAACGTTCTGGTTTACCTATCTCTGGGTTTGGCGCTTGTCGTTTCAGTTGTTTGAGATTCCCCGTACTTCGCGCAGCTCCTCCCTTGCTCGCTTTATTGGGAGGTAGGGACACTACAGGTTCTTTGCTTGTGATCTCACTCGAAGGTTCGTTCCCCCACCACGCCTCAGACAGAGGCTTAAGGAGTGTCAGGCCAACTCCTAAACACACCAACAGTGTGACTCCGACGATCTGTCGTCTGCTCACTCGTGCAAGCGCAGAACGGTAGCGCCACAAGGCCATCTGGCCGGGTGATATCGACGATTGACGGAGATGTTGCAAGATCTGAGAAAGAGGCTGCCGTGCAAATTCTGCTGCTTCGGCTCCCTCCCCTGACTCATGCTTGAGAGCAGCAGCCGTCTCTTCAATAATCTGAGGGGAAATCTTTTCCTGTCCGGTGGCATATGCCGCCACCATAGCGTTGTTGCAGATCGCGTTGATTTGTTGAGGGATCGCTTCGGAGTACTCAGCAATCATCTTGATCACGTCCGGAGCGAACAGATCATGTTGGTTCCACCCTGCGGCACGAAACCGATTGTGGATGAACGAGTCGACTTCCTTTTTACGGAGCGGCGCCACACGGCAGCGGACAGCGATACGTTCTTGAATCCCTCTTAATTCTTTACGGCCTAATCTTGCCTCCAATTCGGGACGCGCGACCAGAATGATTTGTAACAGCTTGCCATGGGGTCCTTCGAGGTCAAGCAGTTGAGGCAGCTTCTTTAACGCATCAGACGAAAGATTGTGCGCATCATCAAGAACGAGGATTTCAGTCCCCCCGTGGTACGTCCACGCCCAGAGGGCGTCTTCAATAGCCTCAAGCTTCACTTTCTCATCGTCCGTATTGGTCAGTCGTAACGAGAGTTGATCACAAAGAGTGGAGAGCAACATAGCAAAAGTCGTATCAGGAACGTCACACGTCACCTCATGAACCGTTTCTTCGAGGGAATTGGTCAGTAAATGGAGCAGCCTCGTCTTGCCTGTTCCTGGCTTGCCCAAGAGGGTAATAAGTCCCTTCCTTTCACGAAGGGCGGTCAGAATTTTTTTATACGCTTCTTCATATGCAGCGTTGGTGTAAAAGAAGCGAGGATCAGAAGCAAAAACGGTCTTAAAGACATCGGGATCGAGAGCAATACTCTCAGGTAGCATCTGATGCACGACGGACTGGCCCTTTGTCGAACGAACCGGCAAAAGCGGAGCCTGAGTCCAATACGAGGTCACATCGGTCACTTGCACGCGGGGGCTCCCCTTAGCGACCTGAAAGAGCTGCTTCTCTGTAACCTCCAAACATGACAACTGCCCACCATACACCAGCCCCGTGTCAATCCCGACCTTGTATGGCAGTTCAAACCGCACGGCCCGATGCGGC
>JAYVFX010001186.1:0-4708 GCA_043772795.1 Deltaproteobacteria bacterium | reverse complement strand
CTTCGGGTAAACAAACTGTGATCCGTTCGTAACCTATTGAAAAACATGGAGTTGCCTGCCGAGTTTTTCAATTTTACCCGGACTTATTGAGAAGTTACGGAATTTCCACCTAAGTTGCTGATTCTAAACGTCGCAACAAGTCTGTTGTATAGCCAACGACATGCAACGAGACGTTCTGTTGCGAGACGTGAGAAAGCGCGAGTTGCTCAAGACGCTCTTTGAGTTCGGTACTTCGCCCACAGATCGCGACCACTTGTGCTGAATGTTTCAGATCTCGGAGTGACTGCACCATGTGCTCTATCGGACCAACCCCAAATCCTCCTGCGGAAATGAGGATCGTTGTGAGGTCTTCCTGAAGGCCGTGTTTACGGCGCATCGCACGCTTGTCTTTCTGCTCAGCAAAGATCGGATCAATGGGAATACCGGAGACGGTGATCTTCTCTGCTGGAATACCGAGTTGCCGGAGATGGACTTGTGTCTCTTCTAACGCAACAAAGTAGTGTTCAAAATGATGACAAAGCCACATCGCGTGAACATTGAGGTCGGTGACAACGATGGCTTGTTTCGTCACTATCCGTTCTTTGGCTTTTAGCCACGAAATGATCTCTGCTGGGAGAAAGTGAGTACACACGATAAAGTCAGGTTGCTCTTGCTGTAGAAGCTTTACCAAGGGACGAGTATTGAGCTTATCGATGGCAAGACGGCGCCGCTCATTCTGCCATGGTTTATCAAGATAATCGTACAGCCAGCCGAGAATTTCCGGCATCGTGTTGACCATTTCGATGTACGTCTTGGAGTGGAGACTGCGAAAGAGCTTGTTCATATACTCTAATACGTCGATATGACGAACCTCTTGCGCTGCTCCCATGTCAAGAAACGTACGCTCAATTGCCTGTGCCGCACACAAATGACCAGCTCCAGCGGAGGCAGATAATATTAAGACTTTACGCAACATAATCTGCTCCTGACTTCACGCGAAGTGAGAATGGATGGAGACGAACCGTCAGCGAAGTAGCGGTATTGACGACGGGTTCGCCGTCCACGTGTAGGCAAAGTGGTCGGTGGCCGACAATCGTTGCATGGCGGATACGCTGAGTCTCGACTCCGGGCCTTTGTGTGATCGTTCCATTGAAAAGATGCCGTGTCTCCCATAGGGTGGCAAAAGGCGAGCGAGAATGAATCACTACGAGATCAAGGCGACCATCACTGAGATCGGCATGGGGAGCCACGAGCGCACCATTCCCATACTGGCGTGAATTTGCCAGCGCAATCAGTAAGGAGTGGCGATGCATTGTTTCTCCGTCGATAGTAATGGCGTATTCATCTGACTGGTAAGAGAACAACTCTCGTGCGGCAATCGTGACGTAAGAGAGTAAGCCGCGTCGCTTTTTCGGTCGATTGTTAAATATCGTGGTCACGTGAGCGTCGAATCCTACCCCGGCAGCATTAAAAAATAGATGGCCACCAATTTCCCCAACATCAATGACTCGATCGGCCCCTTGGAGGCCGGTCTTTAACGCCTGTTCAGGATCGAACGGAATATGCAGTTCACGTGCAAGTCCATTCCCTGACCCTGCCGGAATGAGTGCGAGCGTTGCCGGACTGAAAACAAGGGCACGAGCGACTTCGTTCATCGTTCCGTCGCCACCCCAAGCAAACACGAGTGATACTCCACGCTGTATCGCCTCGCGTGCTAACTCGTACGCATGGCCCGCATGTTCTGAGACGCTCACTTCGTGTTCGATCCTTACGTTGGTCAGGAAGGCCCGTGCCAATGCGACTCGATGACGAGCACTATCCGTTCGATGCTGAATGCCAGAGACTGGATTAATGAGGACGGCGACACGCACTGGTAGTAAGTCTATGGGCCTTATTCAGGGTTCTCTGATACTTGTCGTGGAGTACCACAATATCTAGGCAAAATAGGATGCAGTAAGCACGATATGTAGTGTAGAAGTCGACATTGTCACGGGAAATATCAGAGAGCCTTATTCAGACCAGAGCGGCAGCGTAAAAAAGAACGTACTGCCGCTTCTCTGTATGCTCTCAACCCACACCGTTCCTTGGTGGGCTGTGATGATCTCCTTCACGAGCGCAAGTCCCAAGCCAGTGCCACCAATGTTGCGTGTGTCAGAATTATCCACGCGGAAAAACTTGGTAAAGAGATTGGGGATTGCTTCTTGCGGAATACCGATACCCTGATCCTTGACCCACACCGTAACTCGGTGTGCTTCTGCCTGCACCCCAACGACAATCTCTCCCCCCTGAGGAGAGAACTTGATCGCGTTGGACAAAAGATTTGCTACCACTTGTCGGACGCGCGCGGCATCCGCACGTACGGCAGGGAGCCAGGGGGTAATCTCTAGACGGAGCGAATGGTTGTCACTCTCTAGTGTAAAGACGTTCGCCATTTCGTGCAGAATGGGTTCGAGAACGACCGGAGCGAAAGTATACGGGAGATGCCCCTCTTCGATACGATGGAGGTCAAGGAAGTCATCAATCAGACGCGATAAGCGCACAGATTCATTGTGAATGACAGTGAGGAGTTCTCGCTGTTTTTCGAGAGGGAAATCTCGTTTGAGCATCAGTTCGGTAAAGCCACGGAGGCTCGCGAGCGGGGTCCGTAATTCATGACTCACGGTTGAGAGGATTTCGTTCTTCATCCGCTCGACAGCTTTTCGGTGCGTAATATCCTGAAAGGTTACGACTGCACCGATCGCTTGACCTTGCTCACTGCGCATTGGACTGCTGACGTATTCAACAGGGAACTGGGTTCCGTCTTTACGCCAATAGACCTCCTCGGAAATACGGATAGTGCTACCGTTCTGCAAGACGTGGACAAGGGGGCAGTCGTTTCCAGGGTACGACGTACCATCAGCCTTACCGTAATGCATCTTGTCGTGCAAAAACTGTCCGAGCAATTCCTGGACCTCATAGCCAAGCATGCGCGCTGCCGCAGGGTTGACGAACGTTGCTTTCCCCTGCAGATCCACTCCAAAAATTCCTTCACCAGCGGAGTTCAGAAGCAGTTCATTCTGTTGGCGTAGTTGTTCCAGTGCCGCTTCGGTTCGCTTACGGGCAGTGATATCGCGGTAGATGGCATGAATGCCAATCGGCTTTCCGTCAGGATCAAAAATCGCGCGGACTCTGCCTTCGACTGAGACAATGCTTTTGTCGCGTCGTACGAATTCCAGCTCAACAGTGGAAGAAATATCTTCACCTGCATCCCTAAGACGTGACCTCTCTTGTGTCAACAGGTACGATGCTGGCGTAATGAGGTCAAAGACGTGCTTACCTACAAGTTCTCCTCGAGAGTAGCCGAGCAACTCCTCGGCGCGCCGATTCACACTGGTAATTATGTTGTCGAGGGTGGTTGTCCCAATTATATCATTGGCATTTTCAAACAAATCGCGGTATCGCTCCTCGCTCTTGCGCAAGGCCTCCTCAATACGTTTGCGTTCCTCGATTTCTGTGTGTAGCACACTATTTGTTTGTACTAGGGCGGTAGTGCGCTCCTGCACTCGTTGTTCTAACTCAGTATGGGCTGTATGTAGGGCGATTTCCGCTCGTTTCCGTACCGTAATGTCCTGCACTGTTCCTTCATAATAAAGGGGAGTGCCTTGTGGATTGCGAACCAGCCGAGCGGTTTCCGAAATCCAAACCCGCTCGCGCGTTTTGTGGCGGTAGATTTCTGACTCGAAGTTCTCAACACTGCTATCTTTTTCCAGCACTCGTTGAAACTCGTCACGTCGGTGGGGGTCAATGTACCATTCTGTAGCAATATCGTTGACGGAAGGAAGCATCTCTGCTTCGTTCCGATAGCCGTTCAATTTCACCAATGCCGGGTTGGCACGAAGTTGACGGCCGTCGAGACTCGAACGGTAAATACCCTCGACTGCATTCTCAAAGATGGTGCGATACTCACGTTCGGCTGCCTGTGCTGCTTCTTCTGCCCGTTGCCGTTCACCGATCTCTGTACGCAACGCTTCATTGGCCCGCGCTAAGTCTGCGGTGCGCTCGTGGACCCGTTGTTCCAGTTCGGCATGCGCTTGACGCAGGGCTTCCTCCACTCGCTTGCGTTCGCTGATGTCGCGGTAGATTCCGAGAATTCCGACCACCCTGCCTGTCTGGTTGCGAAGGAAACGCGTACGAGCTTCGACGGTAACTGTGCGCCTAGTGGACCGCAGCAATTCGATCTCAAACGTTGACGAAATTCGCTCGCCTGCGAGTGCGAGTTGTAGACGTTCTTTTCCTAAAGTAATCGAAGACGGTGTAATAAATTGGCTAAATGGGTGTCCAATAATCTGCTCGCGCAGCAGACCGGTGAGGCGTTCAGCCATGCGGTTGACGCTCGTAATCGTGCCATCCAATGCAATGAATGCGATAGCATCGTTGGCATTCTCGAAGATTGCACGATAGCGTTCTTCGCTTTCATGCAAGTCTTTCTCTGTTCGCCACCAGCAATTCTCATTATGCGTACTCATGGAAACTCGCTGATTTTTAAGGAAAAAATATTCAGATCCTCTAGGTCGCTATCTCCAGCAACTCTGCCCTTCAGGGACCTATGCCCAATCGGCTACCAAATGCCCAGTAAAAAGCTGCAACAAGGGCTGATGTCAGGACACTTTTCGTAAATGATGGAAATCATTAGATTTTAAGGGGTTTTGCGGGGATTGGTCTATGTCCGTCTGACGACCTTTCAAAGCAA
>JAYVFX010001185.1:0-2946 GCA_043772795.1 Deltaproteobacteria bacterium | reverse complement strand
CTTCGGGTAAACAAACTGTGATCCGTTCGTAACCTATTGAAAAACATGGAGTTGCCTGCCGAGTTTTTCAATTTTACCCGGACTTATTGAGAAGTTACGTTTCTTCTCTTAACGCTTGTCGGAGGAGGCTATGCGTACTATCACTGTTCATCCTACTGGTCCCCAAGCTGATACAACATCTGTAACCCACGCGCTCTCGCTCTCTCAAGCGGGTGATGTCGTTCTGGTCCACCCTGGGCGCTACTCGCCCACCCTGACAGGGGAACAATTACCACTCGTCGTCCCTGCAGGAGTCTCCCTAATCGGTATGGCGAAAGAGTCATGTTGCCTTGATGGTGAAGGACAATTTGTCCCATCGTTCAATCCAATTAGCACTGCGTTGTCGGTCATCACACTCAACGATCACTCTTCTATTCGTACCGTAACCATCACAAATGGTGGAGGTCATGGAGTTACTGTTTCACCGGGCGTATCCGCAACCATTCAACACTGCACGATCAGCCAGCACGGTGACCATGGCATCTATCTCTGTGGTGTCACTGAAGCGATAGTCACCAACTGCGACTTTCTCGCCAATGGACGACAACGTTTCGAGCCATCGTTGCCGCGTGGAGTTGGGGCCCGACAAGGACATCATGTATTTGCAGAAGCCCGTGCTGGACAACGCAATCATATCATTGTCTCCGACAACTCCATGCGCGAGTGCTTTGCTGACGGGTTGGCCTTTATTTGCTTTTTCTCTGAATCCGACGCCGTGTCGTTTGAAGCCCTCGTGCAACGCAACACCATTGAAGCGAGCGAACGCGGGGGGCTGCTCTTTGCCGGTTCTTTTGGTCCGTCGCGTAATCACCTACGCTTGACCGTCACCGACAACATCCTGCGCAACAACAAACAGTTTGGCCTCAGTGTGATCGGCGCGTTCCCGCTGGGAGCCAAAGTACCACAAGAGACCCTTGTCCACGCCACGATCTACGGAAATACCATTTCCGGCAGCCCTATTGGCATCCTCGCCCAAGGCGCGGTCGGAGAAGCACAAAACAACACGAACTACCTCACCCTTACGCATAACCAAATCTCCGATTGCGGGAAGAACGCCATTCGTATCGTTGGAGCCATCGGCATGGATGGTGTCACGACAAACGGGAACTCTCTTACAGCTGTACTGGCCTGGAACTCTTGCACTGGCAATCTGCCTGCGGTGGTCGTACAAGGTGCGGGCGGAGTCGCTACTGGAGGAGTAACGGGTAATAGCGCTACCGTTCGGCTCGTCGCGAATGAACCGTCTGCTTCTCACGAGCAGGCATTCGTTGTCAGCGGCGGATTCCCAGAAAATCGCGCTGAGGTCGTGGCTGGAAGTCAGGCGTGGACACAGAAGGAAGGAAATCTGCTGACATAACCACACAATGCGGCGCTCCTGCTTCCGCCCGGAACGTCGCCAAAGGGAACGTCACGCAACGATCGGATTCTCTAACGCACCAAGGCCAGTGATTTCAATACGGATCACATCGCCCGGTTTGAAAAACACCTGCGGATTGCGCGCAAAACCAGCGCCAGCAGGAGTACCAGTCGAAACGACATCTCCGGGTTCGAGCGCAAACACTTGCGACATATAGGCAATGAGATCCAAGACGTTAAAGATCAGATGTTTCGTGTTCGAGTGTTGCCTCACTTCGCCGTTAAGCCGTGTCGTCAGTTCAAGATTGTGCGGGTCAGGAACCTCGTCCTTGCCAAGAGGAAGTCAGCCTCTGGAGATGTCCACCGAGGCATCGAATTCTCTCTCTGGTTGCGGAACAACGCGGATTGCGCGTCCGGTCTCTGCGAGGGTGCGAACAATTAACGCTTCATGAAACTGAAAAGGAACCTGCGGGGGCGGAGGGAATTCGATGGAGGGCAACGAGAACGGCAACTGACTGATACGTCTATTATAGACGCACGCCAACAACGCAGGGAGGTGAATGACATCTTCTAAGTTATAGCGGAGTAACGTCTCTAGCGCTCCGGGCTCACCCTGTTCATGATACTGCCACAGAAGAACGGCACACCAGCCGTCGAGGAAAGCAACCGGCCCCTCACGTTCTAGTCCCAACGTGCGCTCGATCTTTTTGAGTCCTCCTTTGTAGCCTAAGGCTGCAAGCGGATAGCGCAGGTCAATATGTGCATGGGCAAGAGGAATATCTAACTCCTGCCGCAGAAACGGCAGGTCGAAGAGTTTACCATTATAAGTCACAAGCAAGGTGAACTCCTCAATCTCAGCAGCAAACTGGCCGAGATTCTCTCCGCGGACGTACACGCGAGGCTGGCTCCCATCGTAGAGCCCGATTACAGTGAGATGAGACACGCCGGCAACCGATCCGGTCGTCTCGATATCAAGGTAGCCGATGCGCTGCCCAAATTCAGGGAATAACCGCCAGTGCAGTGCTCCAGAGAGCTTCTCGGTAAAATACCGTACATTACGGCGTTCGAGCGCACGTAAGGAGTGTTCAAGCTCAAGACACGCAAGATCTCGTTGCCACTGCACCAGCGGAGCCTGGGCAGGGGAATTGAGGAATTCTTCCCACGTTGTGATTCCTGCCGCCCAAATTCGTTTTTCGGTTTTTTCTCCGATGCCGTGAATGTGTTGGAAAGTATGTTTTAACATACAGTTTCGAGTAATGAGTAATGAGTTTTCACGATTGGTTCGGTAGATCATGCAGCACCGTTCTTCAGTTCTCATCACTCATCACTCGTCCCTCATCACTACTGTTCATAACTCCGCAGTACCCGTCCGGGGCATGCTCCGGTTAGTTCCCCGTCGCGCAGTATCGTCTGGCCATTGACGATCGTATAGCGATAACCATCCGCCCGCGCGACTAGACGAGAAGCCCCGCCAGGTAAATCACTGACAAACTCTTTGTTTTTTGCCTGCACTTTATCTGGATCAAAAATTGTGAGGTCTGCGGCCATTCC
>JAYVFX010001184.1:0-5248 GCA_043772795.1 Deltaproteobacteria bacterium | reverse complement strand
GCCAAACCCACTGTTAGTCGTGTTGTCCGCCGGAAACTGCGGATAGGTCGCCGCGACATCTCCCCGGCCACTACAACAGGGAATGGCCGTAATCGCATTCCCATCAACCAGCAAGTCTACCTTGGTGATCTGCACCCCGGCGGTATCCGCAAAGGCCCAGCCGCGGATCACCGCGACGCCCGCGACCGTTTGCCCCTCTTCTGGCCCTTCCAGTGAGGCAATCAGTGCGGCCTCTGCTCTACCAAACAGTGGCAGAAGGACACCAAAAGTTACTATCAACCCAACAATACTCCTGCTCCTGTTGCTGTTCAGTCGGTCGAATACCACAATTCCCCTCCTGCTCACGCTAAATAGTGGTCACTAAATAGTTCACCGGGATCAGTCACCGTGCGTTATTTACGTATGTGCTAACACATACGTAAAATCGGAGTCAATAGATTGGTCATCCATTACCCCAACGTATCAAACCGTCGAATGAAGGCCAGCTCTTCTAGAGTTGGAGCTTGCGTTTCTGTCACTGTCGGTGCGGAGCGTAAAGACCAGCCGGTATTGGCTTGTACTTCTTCTTTGGTGATTCCTGGATGCAACGACGCAAGCATCATCTCACCGGATTCGTCAAAACAAAACACACCGAGTGACGTCACTACTTTGCTTGGCCCACCACCAGAGAGACCAACGGCGTGCCGCCAGCCTTTGCCAGTGCCATGTCCGGCAGAGGTCAAATACTGTACTCGCTCACGAAACCGTCGCGTTTCGTGGGTCATGATAATGATGGTACGACGAGCGAACGAAGCAATGTCTGCCGCCCCACCACTGCCTGGCAAGCGAATCTCTGGTGTCCAATTGGTATTCAGATTACCGAAACGGTCAATCTCTGCGCCGCCAATAAAGCCAAGGTCGATGCGGCCACGCTGTAATAGCGCCATGACATCGATTAATCCGTTACAGGCAATCGCTGCCGCAATGTTCGGTGGATCACCCATCGTCACAATTGGGCTCAGTGGGCGACGATCGCGAATCACTCCGTTCTCGAAGATGCCAATCGCCGAGGGCGCGTGCAGCTCTTTCGCTACGGCAAAGGCAACAAGCGGAAGGCGCATGCCCACAAAGACCACCTCCCCGTCTTTTATCTCACGCGCAGCAGCGGCGATCATGATTTCGCGGGTGGTAAAAGTTTCAGACACAGGGATCACTCTCTACTACAGACCACGTAAAGTGTGAAACGTAAAACGTAAAGGGAACAGCAAAGTTTCCGGTTACGTTTTACTCTTTACGTTTTACGCTCCGTAATTCACTTCCCCAATCGGCAGGCACTTTTCCGTAATTCGCAGGGTATCAACTTGTTGCTCTCCGAGTTTGGCGCAATAGGTCGCCCGATTGGGAAGGTCGGTTACCCACTCGTTGAGCCACGAAAGGAAATCTTCACGCGCATGTGAATGCTCGTGATAACGTAAAAAGTATTCATCATCGCGCTTCCAGAAACCTTGCACCGGCGATGGATGTGCTCCAAGTGGCTCATACACAACCGCATCAACGAGAATCCCCGGAATCAGCGTGCGATTCGGGTCAGCAGCAATAACCTCGCGATCGACGATCTCTTCACAAGTAAGAATAACTCGTTCGGCTGCGTATGCTGCTTCGACAGCAACACCGAGATTTCCCCACATATGCGCGTTGCCAAACGCATCGGCTCGTTGCACGTGGAGAATCGTGACATCAGGAACAACTGCCTTTACTGCGGTCAGTTGCGTACCAGTGAAAGGACATGACACTGTCCCGAAGGCATCCATGTTCTTGATGATATCCCCACCCGCTCCGGTCCGTGTTGGGAGAAAAGGCACTCCGAGTGCTGCAGCTTTCAGTGCAAGCGTGATCGTGAAGTTTGAGTGTTCTTGGAGCAATAGCGGCTGGGGCACTCCCTTCTCTACAGCACGGCGGAAGTTATAGCCCATACCTGCGCCGACATTGCCAACCCAGGCAGCAAGGACTTCCGTCACACACCCCGCACCGATCAGTTCATCAAAAAGAATATCAGAGATAGGACCAATCAGTGAGAGAGTTTTTTTGTTCTGGCGGATCAGTTCATGACCAGCAGCAAAGGGAATGAGGGACTCCAAACAGAGCCCCATAGCCACGCGGTCGCCGTCATGCACGAACTCACGGATGGCACTGGCCAGAGAAGTTGTTTTGTCCTGGCGCCGTTTGGTCATGTCGGGGGGAATAAGAGAAAGACAGTAGACGGGCAGTTCGCAAACCGCCCGTCCGAAGACTTAGGCTTGTTCAGCAATGAGTTTATCGAGTTCGGCCTTCAAACGATCTAAGACGATGTCGTAGCCGAAATTCCCCAGCTTGACGCTTTTCTTCTTGAGATTAACTGTCGTCGGTCCGCACCAGAGACCAAGATCGGCATCGTCGGTTTCTCCAGGGCCATTCACACGACACCCCATAACGGCAATGGTAATGCGATGATCCTTCGCATAGGCAGTCATGGCTTTGACTTGTTGGGCAAGCTCAACAAACTTCTCGTTTTCTACTCGCGAACAACTTGGACACGAAATAATATTCATGCCTTTGCCAAAGTCAGGTACAGAAATGAACCGCCCCTGCTTCACATCATCAATAATCTGTAACCCAGCAGTGACTTCTTCATGTTTGCGGTCATTCGGGAGCGTCAGCGATACCCGCAACGTATCTCCAATTCCACCGGCCAACAGTTTCTCAAACGCAATCCGGCTCTTCACAATACCGTCAGGTGGCAGCCCCGCCTCGGTTACACCGAGATGAATCGGCACATCAGGCCGAGCCTTGGCAAAGCGCGAGTTGGCCTCGATTACTTTCGCCGGATCAGAATCCTTCATCGAGACCACGAAGCGGTCAAATCCTAAGTCTTCCATTAACTGACAGTGATACAAGGCTGACTGGATCAAGGCTTCCATCTGATCGCCGGGATACTTTTGCAGGAATACTGGAGCGACTGAGCCACAGTTCACACCAATACGAATGGCAATGTCATGGGTACGAGCGACATCAACCAGCCAAGACACTTTCTGAGGGATGGTCTTGCCCTTTTCGATGTGATGGAGGTGGCCAGGGTTATAGCGGATCTTGTCCACGTAAGGTGCGACCAGTTCCGCCATTTTGTAATTTTCTTGCAGATCGATAGAGAGCGTGGCTGTGGTCTGCGCACGGATCTCTTTCAGCGCCGCCGCTTCTTTTGGATTATCCACAGCAATGCGGACAACCCCGGCTTTTGCTTTCTCAAGCTGGTGGACTTGCGCTACAGTAGCATCGATTGCAGTGGTCTTGGTCGCACACATGCTCTGTACGACGACAGGCGCACCGCCACCGACCTGTACCTTTCCAATCCGCACCGCCCGCGTGGGCATTCGTTCCATGCGCGTTGACTCCTCCGTACAATACTCACTCGTTACAGTATCTGAGGATGCCACCGGCTTCAACAGCGCACGCCACTAGAATAGTAATGTCTACAAACACCGACGATACATGAAGGAAGGGACGAAGCAGTCTTCCAGGGTTGCTCGGAATCAGAACCACACAAGAGGCAGAGGAAACATCGGGACAAGTAAGGAAGAAGGAGACCTAGTGGAAGTCGAGGTATCGAGGTTCAGACTGCTCCGCACACCTTCCAAATCAGGAACACTCACTCGTTGTCCGTTTAATGAAGAGCAGGCATCTGGACAATCAGGGCGTCAGGAACGGACTGAGCGTACTCCTGAAGTTGGCTCCTCAGCTCAGCTATCCAGCGCTGAGTCGTTGCCGCCTCGATTTCTCCAGCCTTTTGTTTACGCAGGATTTGATCGAGGAAGTATTCAAAAAACGTCTTCATCATCGAGCTAGCACTTCCGTTAGGCAGCACGCTTGAGCGGAACAAGTGCCTGTTCCTCACGGAGTTCTATGAGCCGTCGGCGAAGGCCACGCCGCATGTAGCTCGGGTCGATCTGAAATGCACCACAAATACCGGTAAAACTACAGAGATCTTCTCCATCTTTCGCTTCAATCCAGGTCTTCGCTTCTTGGAAGAGCTCTCGCATTGAGGCAGAAGGATGGTCAACATACCGGAGGTAGCACTCGATGGCATCTTCAAGCACTGCCCACAGTAAACGGAATTCCCCACTCATCCGCAGTCGCACTGCAATTGGGTCACTAAGCTGGACCGGAATGAGATCAGCCAACGTGATGAGATCCTGAGACTCGTCATGTAGTTCCATATTGGGCTCCTTACTCTTTTTCCCCTTCAATTGCGGTGTGGTGCAATTACTGCGCCAACTCATTTCCCCACTTCTGACCTCATTCGCCGCCCCTCGTGACAAGTATAGGCGTCAGAAGTGTCAATTCTTTGTCATTTCTGACAGTCACACCTGACATTAGACAGAGAAACAAATCACCCCTTGTATCCGCCTTTCGTTTTTCGCGCTCCTCTTGTATTCTTCGGCTGAATGGTGGGGTAGTTTAATGAGTGCGCAGATTGTTGAAGGTAAAGTGATCGCAGAGGAGGTATACACCGAACTCAAACAGGAGATCCCACACCTCATTTCCCAAACGGGACGGCGGCCTGTTCTGGTCAGCGTTTATGTGGGTTCCCACCCTGCTATCAAGGTCTACATCCGCTCACAAAACCGCATCGCCCGGATGCTCGGCATTGAGTACCGCTGGTATCACCTCCCCGATACCGCTGAGGACCGAGAGGTGCTCCGTCGTTTAGATCAACTCAATCGCGACCCTGAGGTCTCCGGAATCATTCTCCAGTTACCCCTTCCGTCCCATCTCCGACGATCGGCCTTGGTAAACGCAATCGCCCCGCTAAAAGATGTCGACGGAACACATCCAGAGAATGTCGGAGCAGCGCTGATTGGAGAAATGCGGGTCGGGTCTTGCACAGCTCTTGCTGTTATACGGCTTCTCGAGGCTACTAAGGTCGAGGTCGAAGGCAGGGAAGCCGTGATCGTTGGTCATAGTGAACTTGTCGGTAAACCCCTCAGTCTGATGTTACTCGACCGTCTGGCAACGGTCACTATCAGTCATATTGCTACAGCACGCCGCGGTCTTCTTGCCGATCACGTGCGGCGGGCTGAGATTCTTGTTGTGGCAGTCGGGTCTCCCGAAGTCATTAGAGGAGATTGGATTCGCCCAGGCTCAGTAGTGATTGATGTCGGGATCAATCAGGTAGGGTCACGAGTTGTTGGAGATATTGAGTTTGGGCCGGCGGAGGCACGAGCAGCGTTCATTA
>JAYVFX010001183.1:0-1957 GCA_043772795.1 Deltaproteobacteria bacterium | reverse complement strand
ACTTCGGGGTCCTGGCGTGTCGCGCAAAACTTTCCCAATCTGCCTGCCTGGACAGTGAAGGCCGTTGGCGGAACAACGGTGCATTGGGCTGGTGCCTCCTTGCGCTTTAAGGAGCAGGAGTTCAAAGCACGAACAACATACGGTGAAATCACCGGCGCAAACTTGCTTGATTGGCCAATCAATTTAGCCGATTTAGTGTCCTACTATGAGCGCGCTGAAGATAAAATGGGGGTAACGGGAACCCATAATATCCCCCGGTTGCCTGGTAGTAACAATTTCAAAGTGCTTGCTGCTGGCGCGCAGAAACTGGGCTACAAGAAAGTACATACCGGCAACATGGCGATTAACTCGCAACCGCGCGACGGGCGGAGCGGCTGCATGCAAATTGGCTTCTGTTTCGAAGGTTGTAAAAGCGGCGCCAAATGGTCGACCTTATATACGGAAATTCCCAAAGCAGAAGCTACCGGCAAACTCGACTTACGACCGGAGAGCCAAGCGCTGCGAATTCTTCATAATGACAAGGAAAAAGTTTCCGGTGTGGTGTACGCCGATAAGAATGGTAAACAGGTAGAACAGAAAGCTCGTGCGGTGTGCGTGGCAGCGAACTCGATTGAGAGCGCGCGGTTGCTGCTCAACTCTGCTTCCCCTACGTTTCCCGACGGTCTTGCGAATTCTTCCGGACAGGTGGGGCGCAATTACATGCGTCATATGACTGGCAGTGTCTATGGTATTTTCCCGCAAGAAGTGCACATGTACCGTGGCACGACGATGGCGGGGGTCATAGAAGACGAAGCGACGAACGATCCCAAGCGTGGTTTTGTCGGCGGGTATCACATAGAGACCATATCGCTTGGTCTTCCGTTTATGGCGGCATTTCTGAATCCTGGTGCCTGGGGACCTGAATTTGCCGGATTGTTAGATCAGTATAATCGTATGGCTGGTATGTGGCTGGTCGGTGAGGATATGCCGCGAGAGACCAATCGGGTAACCCCACATCCGACCGAGAAGGATCAGTTCGGGGTACCTATCCCCAACGTCCATTTTGACGATCATGCGAATGATATCGCTATGCGTACCCACGCGTATAAGCAAGGCTCTGCGGTTTATCAAGCAGTTGGGGCCACACAGGTCGTTGAGACTCCCCCTTACCCCTCAACGCACAATCTTGGCACTAACCGCATGAGCGAGAAAGCGCGCGATGGGGTGGTGAACAAATTCGGGCAAGCGCACGACATCGCGAATTTGTTTATTTCGGATGGCAGCCAATTCACTACGGGGGGAGCGTCAAATCCGACACTGACAATTGTCACTCTTGCTATCCGACAAGCTGAGTACATCGCCGATCTCCTACGCAAACAGGACATCTAGCGAGAATTAGTGATCTACTGAGCGATAAACCCTTTGACATGTTTAATCAGGCTCTGCACTTGTTCATCGCTCAGTAGTCCCTTGTAAGAAGGCATGAGAGGGGATTTTCCTACGCTTCCTCCTCCTTCTTTAATGAGTTTGGCTAAATAGGTATCTTTTTTGCCTTTCAATGCAATCGTCAAGTCGGCAGGCTTGGGCTGGAGCACCTGGGCATTTGGCCCATCCCCTTTGCCGTTTGTTCCGTGACACATGGAGCAGGTTTGCTCATATAACTGCTTTGCCTCTTGCCCGTAGGCAGACACCGCAGCAAAGTTTAGGAGGAGGATATTGATAGTTACTAGCATTCTGAGTTTGATAACAATCTTTCGCATTATTCCTGCCTTATAGATACGGTTACCAGCAAAGCGCAGTATAGACAAAGACTGGGTAGGGCTGCAAGCGAAGAGATGAAGACTAGGGAAAAGAAAAAGGGCGAAATGGGTAAGAGGGGTAAGAGGAAGGGACAAATGAGGAAATGGCCGACAGGAACACACCTTATTTTGTTCTTCCTTTTCACCCTTTTCGCCCTTTCCTCTCCGTATTTTTGTGA
>JAYVFX010001182.1:0-6544 GCA_043772795.1 Deltaproteobacteria bacterium | reverse complement strand
TTCAGTCAGCAGGGCATTATAAAACTGCGTCGCCTTCTCCATGTTGTTAGTGCCAATCGTAACGTATGCAATCATCGCGAATTTCCTTTCTTTCTTCTCATGAATGTCTTGGGTCTTGCCGTAACAGAGATCGGGGACGGAGGCAAGCTATGGGTTTCCCTTACGCAGCGTAATGCAAACGCAATCCTGGCCGCGGCCATTCCACAGACACCAACTTGCCGGTGCCTGACAAGGTCGCATACGCCGTGCGCATGTCCTTGCCACCGAAACAGACATTGGTTGTCAATGGGTCCGGCATCGCAACATGGTCGATCTTCTTCCCGTCCGGAGAAATCGCCGTGATCCCGCCATTGATAATCGTCGCGACACACACATAGCCTTCGCTATCGACCGCCAGCGAATCTAACAGTTGGTATCCAGGCAAACCAGTCAACAAGGACGCCCCACCCGGCCCTTGCAGGAGCGGACCACCAACGCCCTGCTTTTGGCCTAGTTTCCCTGGGCCGAGGACATCCCATTCCCACACCCGTGCCGTAAAGGTTTCAGCTACGTACAGTTTCTTATCACCGGGGGCGAGGCCAATGCCGTTAGGACCATTCACAGGAAAAACGACTTCTTTGATTGAGGAGCCGTCAGTCTTGGCGTAGAAAATCCCGGTACGATCATGTGACCGTTCGTAGGTTTTACCGAAGTCGGTAAACCAAAAACCACCAGTGCCATCGAAGACGATATCATTTGGGCCCTTGAGATAGTGCCCATCGCACTGAGTATAGAGGGTATCAACTTTCCCTGTCGAGATATTTACACGCTGGATGCTACCACGCGTGTAGTTGTGGGGTGTGTGACCGGGAACCGTCAGTCCGTCGATTTCCATCCAGTCAAATCCACCGTCATTACAAATGTAGACCATGCCATCAGGACCCATCGCCGCGCCGTTCGGCCCGCCGCCAGTCTCGGCAATAACCTGTAGTGTGCCATCCGGTTTCACACGAGTGAGGGTGCCACGCTTAATCTCCACCACCAACACGCTGCCATCATCCATGGCAATCGGACCTTCTGGAAACTGTAGACCTGAAGCAATCTCACGAATCTGTGCCATTCCTGCTCCTTATTCTCTGAATTAAGATGTTTTGCTCTTGCTGACAGAAATTTCCCATGGAAACAAGTGCACTTGACGAGGGTAGGTACAGCCAGCCCTACTCTGAAGCCGCGAGAATGCGTCGGGCGAGCTGCACCCGCCCTGGTACGCTCAAGTAAAATCCGCATCTTGGTGAGCTTCCCTTATAAATTTGCGTTTGTGTGAACTTGACAACTCCGTGACGGTTGATTACGTGTACGACTTGAAACATGACTGAGAATCGACAGACATGGATGTGGAAGCGGTGTATCGCACTCGCAAGTCTCGTAAGCACCCTATGCTTGTGGGTCACGGCAGCCTCGCACACTCACACTGCCTCAACTCAGAGTAGTGTTCGTCAGGAGTGCCAGCTCTGCGTTGCTGGGACAAGTCCGATTCTTCCGGCATCTCCGCTCACGTTACCTGCCCTTGATGAAGTCATTGCGGTTCTCATTGTCAGAGAACTGCAACCTCCATATCTACCTTTGCAGCTCTCTTGTTCCCCTCGATCTCCCCCGACCGTGGCCTAATTTTTCGTTCATCCCTACACCTATTTTCTGCCGCTGGTTGAATTTCCTCCTTTCCTACACAAGAGGAAGGATTCACCTTGCGAGCATGGAGTATTTCCGAGGAGGATGTTATGCGACGAGCGTTGAGCTGTGTGCTCATCTCACTCATATTGACCCTTTGCCCACCATTTTTCGATGTTGCTGAAGCCGATGACTCGGCTGAAGTTAGAACATTAAAGAAACAGGTCGAAACCCTACAGCGAACGGTTGAACAACTGCAACACGCCATTGAGGGGATGCAGAAGGAGACAACGAGCCGTGACGAAAAGCTCCAGCAACAAGTCGATACCGTCCGGAAACAGCAAACGACAACTTTGCAGGATCGGCTCGAATCCCCACTCGATCGGGCAGTGAAAGAACTCGGCGGAGGAGATCGGCGTACTGAGAGCACCGATCTCTTTTCACGTCGCGTGGGTGGCACTAACCTCCGCCTGATTGATATTTCTCTTGACGCTCTCATTGCAGCCGGTGCATCCAGTAAGCGGGAAGAGGCGCTCCAGACACTTCAAGGCGGTGGTCACGATCCCCGCAAGCGCGGCTTCACTGTCCAGAATGTTGAGTTTTCGCTTATGGGTGCGATCGATCCCTATTTCACAGGCGAAGCACATCTCGTCTATTTTATTGACCCTCTGAAAGGGGAGTCGGTTTTTGAGTTGGAGGAAGCTTTTCTCACAACCACATCTCTCCCTTACGGCCTCCAGCTTGAAGCTGGGCAATTTTTTACTGAGTTTGGTCAGATCAACCCACGACACCCACACGCCTGGGATTGGCAGGATCAACCTATCATTAACACCCGGCTCTTCGGTCCTGACGGAATGCGCGGTCCTGGTTTCCGACTCGGTTGGCTGACACCTTTGCCGTGGTTTTCTGAGGTGCACGTTGGCATGCAGAATGCCAACGGGGAAACGATGGCCAGCTTCCTTGCCAGCGAAGAGTTTTATGAGGAACGTTCTGTCGCAGGCCGTCCGTTTATTGAGCGCGACGTGAGAAAACTGAACGACTTTACCTATCTCGCGCGCTGGAATAATTCGTGGGACCTGAGCGACGAGGTTACTGGCGTGCTAGGGTTCTCCGGACTGTACGGTCCGAACGCCACTGGTCGTGACGGAGACACCTGGATTTACGGCCTCGATACGAAATGGCGCTGGCGGCCGGCCAATAATTTCCGAGGCTGGCCTTTCTTATTGTGGCAGATGGAGATCATGCAGCGGGACTTTAAAGCCGCGCATCTCTTTGATGATAGCAATACGAATGATCCTCTCGCGCTACCAGGACGCACGCTGCACGACTGGGGTTTCTACACCCAGTTGCTCTACGGGTTTCAGTACGGGTGGGCGGCTGGCCTTCGCTATGAGTACGCCGGTGGTAGCGGGAGAAGTATCGGTGGACGACAGAACGATCCGTTTCGGGCAGACCGCCAGCGTGTCTCGCCGTTGCTTGTCTGGCATCCAAGCGAATTTTCTCGTATCCGCCTGCAGTACAACTACGATCACGCCAATCACTTTAGAGACAATAAGGATGCACACGCGCTGTGGCTCGGCTTTGAGTTCATGTACGGCGCACACCCAGCGCATCAGTACTAAAAAAGTAACCAGGAACGACAAGGGAGAGACCTTCTTTCCGCATGGCATGTTTCACGTGTTAAGTTTCATACGCAAAAGAATGAGGAAAATAATGATGCCGTACCTTTCTGGATTTCTCAGGCTCATCATCGTAAGCGCATTCGCCTTTATGTTGAACCTTACTCCGTCTCTCAGCAACGCCCAGTCACTGCGTGTTTGTACGACGGTCCCTGAACTCGGCAGTCTCACGCAAGAAGTGGGTGGGAACCAGGTCTCCGTCTCAGTTTTTGCCAAAGGAACGGAAGACCCACATTTTGTTGAGGCGAAGCCGAGTTTTATAAAAACCCTTAGTGAGTGTGACCTCTATATACAGGTCGGGATGGATTTGGAGATCGGTTGGGCGCCTGTTCTTCTGCAAAATGCGCGGAACGGAAAGGTCTTGCCCGGAACCAGCGGATACCTAGATGTGTCTACTGCCATTACCCCTCTCGACATCCCCACATCCCCCGTCGATCGTTCCATGGGTGATGTCCACCCGCTCGGCAATCCGCACTACTTGACAGATCCAGTAAACGGATTACGAGTCGCTCGCCTTATCCGTGACAAGCTCACGGAGTTGAGGCCCGGCAGTCAGAAACATTTCGCGGATCGTTACGAGTCCTTTCGCCAGCGTATGAGTACAGCTCTCGTCGGGGAGGCGTTAGCCAAAAAGTATGAAGCTGAGAAGCTCGCCCTTCTTTTTGAGAACGGCCGCCTTGATGCTTTTCTGAAGAGCCAGGGAGAGGAGACACTGTTGAGCGGATGGTTAGGCGCAGTCCACCCTTACTACGGAGCGAAAGTGGTAACGGATCACAACATGTGGCCCTATTTTGCTCGACGCTTTGGTATGGACATCATCGGCTATATGGAACCAAAACCAGGAATTCCACCAACCACGTCCCATCTCAGCGAGTTAGTCACCACCATGAAAGCTAATGGAGTCAAAGCCGTGCTAGCGGCAGCGTATTACGATCCTCGTTACGCCAACTTCGTCTCCGAGAACACCGGCGCAAAAGTCGCGCTGATGGCGAACCAGGTTGGTGCACGACCAGGGACAGAAGAATATCTCAGTATGATGGATTATAACGTGCGACAACTTGTTGCAGCGTTGAGCAACAGTAAGTGAGACGGTAGACTATTTGTGAGGAGATACCGGTGACTACTCAGCAAATGCTCATAAAGATGACTAGTCTTTCTCTTGGCTATGGCGATCATGTCGTCCTGCGCGACATCAATCTCAACGTACAGACCGGACAGTTCTGGTTCTTCCTCGGTCAAAACGGCGGCGGTAAGAGTACGCTCCTCCGCGCAGTTTTGGGATTACTTCCACCACACGCGGGGACCTTATGGCTTGACCCAGAACTCGGCAGCCGAGAACGCACCGGATTTGTCCCACAAAAGTGTGATCTGAACCATACCTTACCGACCACGGTACGAGAGTTTGTGTCGTTGGGGTTAGTCGGCCTGTGGGTTAACAAAACCGAACGTACCCAACGTCTGACTTGGGCACTGGAAAAAATGGGGCTCAGGGGATTGGAGCGGAAAAATTACTGGTCGCTCTCCGGCGGGCAACGACAACGAGCATTGGTTGCTCGGGCCCTCATTCGCCGCCCTGCCCTTTTGGTCCTTGATGAACCGACCAATAATCTTGATCTGCCAACCGAGGATGCCCTCTTACAGCTCCTCGTGGCCTTGAATCATGCAGAACGGCAAACCATCCTATTTGTGACTCACAACATTGAACTTGCGAAGCGGTACGCCACTCACGTTGGGCTGTTGTATGCCAGCCAGATGCTCGCTGGACCACGCGATGTTACGCTCACCCCGAGCAATCTTGTGCGAATGTACGGAGGTCCAGCGATAGCGGCGGGCGACCACCCCGATCGGTCAACCACGGCAATCACAAATGGAGATGCGGCGTGATCGACGGGTTTCTTGCTTCCTGGCCGCTGTTCCACAACGCCTACATTGCAGGCTGGCTCATCGGGATTCTACTTTCTCTCATTGGAGTCTTGGTTGTTGCCCGCGACCAGATTTTCATCGGAGCAGCCGTCTCACAAGCAGCGATGTTAGGCATTGCCGTAGCCATGGTCCTCGGTAGTTGGCTAACAATCGACGAGCAGAGCTGGGTTCGGTCGCATATTTTTCACGGCGTTATGGGCGGTCTTTTCGCTATTCTCGCTGCGCTATTCACCACACGTGGGAGCAACACTGCCGGACGCGAAAGTCCCGAGGCGGTCACAGGCTGGATCTTTCTGATCTCCGTCAGTTGCGCGGTCCTCCTTTTAGCCCACAGTCCACACGGACTAGAGGAGGTGAACCATATTCTCTCCAGTACGATTATCGGCGCGACGGTAATGGATGTGTGGCTTTTCGCTACCCTGACTCTACTCACAGCTGGTGCACTCTGGCTTTGGCACCGCTCAGCGTTACTTGTGGTTTTGGATCCCGAGATGGCGAGAGCCGTTGGGATGCGCGTAGGACGCTGGGAGGCGGCACTCTCTATCTGGCTTGGGCTCGCGGTCGGGTTTTCGATCCATGTCTCAGGGGTTGTCTATGCCTTTGCCTGTCTCGTCCTTCCTGCTCTCATTGCCAAAAACCTTGGACGCGAGGTTCGTACCATGTTCTTTTTGTCACCGCTTGCTTCCTTGAGTTCGGGATTCATTGCGTTCGTTCTCGCCAACTACTACGATTTTCCGCCCGGACAGATGGCGACCGCTTGTTTGTGCTTCCTCCTTACGCTGGCCTGGTTCGCTCATTACGTGCGGCTGACCGGCACGAATCGCTAAGAAC
Organism: Deltaproteobacteria bacterium; assembly: GCA_043772795.1. Lineage (GTDB taxonomy): Bacteria > Desulfobacterota > Binatia > Bin18 > Bin18 > VGTJ01. Next base: position 464 of record JAYVFX010001182.1, on the reverse strand, counting down.
GGTACCGGCGCCCTCTCAGTCGCTTTATGATCTCACATTTAAGAAATCTCCTCTCTGCCGATAGCTACAGGTAAACTTTCAGGAAGGGAGATTTTGCATGCGCAAGCAACTACGCAAGTGGGGGGCGTTGTTAACAACAGCGTTCCTTTTTACGTTGGGGGGACACGCACAAGCTGTGATAGGAATACCAGATGATGTTCCAGCATCGACTCTGTTGTTTCCATTCTTTAAGGTCAACCCAACACCCAGTAGTACCACTCGTCAGGACACGTTGATCACCATTACCAACACGGCAAATCCTGGACCCACCACTTGGGTTCATGTCACCGTCTGGAACGTGAAATCGGAACACATCTATGATTTCAGCATCAGCCTGACCCCACACGACGTGTTCTCGTGCAGTTTACTCGATCTATTCGTGAACCCCGGCAACCAGGAAAAGCCCTGTGGCACGTTCCAAGCAC
>JAYVFX010001181.1:0-2531 GCA_043772795.1 Deltaproteobacteria bacterium | reverse complement strand
CATGGACGTTTGATGTTCAAAGCCCCGGCTGACGCGGCTACGCAGATCCGGCGTGCCATCGGCCAAGATGCGGTAACGGTATCCGAAAGCTTTGCCTTACGATTCAAGAAGCAGCCTGGAGAGCAAGTGGAGTTGCCGACTCCGTTGGGACTGCGGCCTTTCACAATAGCAGCAGTCTTCTACGACTATTCCAATAATCGTGGTGTCGTGGTGATGGATCACGCCACCCACGCACGCTATTTCCCGCCGACACAGCCGAGTAGCTTGTCTGTGTATCTTCGGCCTGGCACGGAAGCGACCACTGTACGTGATCGCTTGGCCCAGACCCTCAGTAGTCGTTTTCGTCTCGTGTTTTCAACCAACGAGACGTTGCGCAGTGAGGCGATACGCATTTTTGATAGTACCTTCACCATCACGCGGGCGTTGGAAGTTATTGCGATTATCGTTGCGGCGTTGGGGGTGATTTCAACGCTGATCACCTTGATTCTTGAGCGACAGCGCGAGTTTGCCCTTCTTAGTATTCTGGGTGCCACGCGTAACCAAATCCGCCGTATGGTTGTCATTGAGGCTCTGCTCATTGGCAGTACCAGCCAGGTGATCGGGCTGGTGATCGGTGTGCTGTTATCGGTCGTGTTGATTTACGTCATTAACGTGCAGTCCTTCGGGTGGACGATTCAGTTTCACATTCCAGTGATGTTTCTGCTGCAATCCACAGCGCTTATTCTTGTGGCAACTGCAATCGCTGGACTGTATCCTGCGACTCGTGCTGCTGGGATCGACGCTGTGCGTTTTGTGAGAGAGGAATAAAAACGTGAATTCTCCTTGGCAGTCGACACGGAATCAATGGAAACCGATTGGTACGCTCGTCATCTGGCTTATGTGCTGGCAACCACCAATTGATTTGAGGCAACTCACTACCAGTAACGTGTTGTGGGCGGCGGAATCGCCAACGATAATGGCCGATGGGGCACACGGTGCAAACGACTGGCAAGAAGCGCAAGCCGGGTACCAATTTTCCTTCCCCCGCGATCATGCCGCTCATCCGCCCTACCGCATTGAATGGTGGTATTACACTGGCAATGTTGAAACGGCGGAAGGACGGCGATTTGGCTACCAACTGACCTTTTTTCGCACTGGCGTGACGCCGACGCCGACAACATCGTCCCAGTGGGCGGTACGGGATCTGTATATGGCGCACTTTGCCATTTCGGACCTCGATGACAAACGATTCTACAGCTTTGAACGTCTCAATCGTGCCGGAGTACATTGGGCGGGTGCTGAAACCACTAATTATCGAGTTTGGAACGAGGGGTGGGAGGTACGACTCGACGACGATGTTCATGTCCTCACGGGAAGTGACAGCAATTGCAAAATCGCTCTCCGTTTGACACCAGAGAAACTGCCAGTGATTCACGGTGAAAATGGACTCAGCCAGAAGGGCGCTTCCGCCGGCAACGCTTCACATTACTACTCGTACACACGACTGCGTACGAGCGGTACGATAGAAGTAGATGGGCAGACCTTCGCTGTCACTGGATTGAGCTGGATGGATCATGAGTTCGGCACCAGTTTCTTAGAGAAGGACCAGATTGGTTGGGACTGGTTTTCTTTGCAATTGCAGGATGGGCGTGAACTCATGTTGTTCCAGATTCGCCACGCCGATGGGTCGATAGATCCCCATTCCAGCGGCACGCTGGTTGAAACCAACGGTAGCACCACTCATCTTCCAGTTGCTACGTTCTCTCTTGTACCAGAGCAGTATTGGCAGTCTGTCGAGAGCAGCGCACGTTATCCGATTGTGTGGACTCTCACGCTCTCCCATCCGGATCTTCAGGTACGCGTCAAGGCTGCCTTGCCCGATCAGGAATTGCATACCGAAGCCAGTACAGGAGTGACCTACTGGGAGGGCAGTGTCATAGTGACCGGAAAATCGGGAATGAGCGATGTACAAGGACGAGGCTACCTTGAGATGACAGGCTATACAGGGAAAAGCATGGGTCCTATGCTCGGAGGCCAGTAAAGAGAAGGGCTATGACGTTAACGGAGTTGAGCGACCTGTTACGCAATGGAGAGAATTCGGGTATCGAGTTCAAGCGTGATGACGTACATCCTGACAGTCTTGCCAAGGAAATCGCGGCGCACGCTAACCTCGAAGGGGGAAGGATTCTTCTTGGCGTAGAAGATGATGGAAGTGTGTCCGGCCTTACCCGTACGGTGAAGGAAGTAGAAGAATGGGTCATGAACATCTGCCGACACCATCTACAACCACCGCTTATCCCGTACTGGGAAACCGTAGTAGTGGAGAAGTCTCGACGGGTTGGCATCATCTCTATTCCGAACGACTGTCCAGACAAGCCTTATAAAGCGAGGCGTGGATCAGCATGGGTTTCCTTCATGCGAGTAGGCAGTACCTCACGTGAGGCGACGCGCGATGAGGAAGCGAGGCTGTACCAGTCCTCAGGGTTGGTTCGTTATGACCTGCGACCGGCGCTTGGCACGACTCTCCAGCACCTCGACCGGGACCGCTTAGA
>JAYVFX010001180.1:0-1866 GCA_043772795.1 Deltaproteobacteria bacterium | reverse complement strand
GTCCAGTCTGGCAAAATTGGAGGCCGCAGGTGTAGTATTGGTCACCAGTGAGGTGCCCACTGATGTGAGTGGCAATTTTGAAGACATGTTGGTGCTGTGCACGGAACATTTCGTGAAAGATTTGGACGAGTACTTGAAGGCTGAAGTCGCAGACCCTAACAACCCTTTCAAGGAGAACATGACAGGCAAAGATCTTATCACTCAAGTTTCCAATCCCGTGTCCAAAGGTATCATGGAATCACTTTCCAACTCCGCGCCAGCTGAGACTCTTGCTGCCTTGCAACAGAAGAGACAACATCAAAATAAGATCCTCGCAGAGTATTTCACTCACAACCGACTTGACTGTGCGTTCTATCCGGCATGTAACCAAACGGCTCCTCCGCTTGCTGGCGGTGATATGGCCGATATTGCTATCTTCAATGGCAGATTCAATGTTGCTCCGTTCAATTCCGTGCCTGCTTGTGTTATGCCAGTTGGTCTTGGCAGTGATGGACTTCCCATTGGAGCTGAAGTGCTGGGTGGTCCTTCTTCTGATAGAAAAACGTTGGCAATTGCAAAAGTGATGGAGGATATCATTGGACACATTGCGCCTCCAACTCTGAAGTAATAATCTCGCCGGGATAAAACAAAAGGTCTTTCCGGATTCTCCGTGGGTCACAGGGATCTGGGTAACTCGTGAGCCGCCTGCGCGGGCCCCGCACTTGGGGGCGACGTCCCCCCGTCTTCAGTAGCGACTGGCTTTAGAGTCCGGGGTGACTGTGCTCGTTTCCTTCATCAGCTGTCTCGCAAAGACGGCAGGCCTACAGATTCTGCTCCGCCTCGGTAACCCCGTCGAAGAGATCTCGGCCGCACCCAGACGGGTGCTCGAAGATGTCATTGAGTAGAGAAGGTGAGGAGTACCGGCTGTCTAACAGACGGCGTGCAGGCCGACCGCAGCCCGCGAGCGATTCCCGATGAACGTAAAAGGACACATTCGGGCTGCGGCCCGAGACGCCGGGCGTTAGGCAGTTACCAAAATCAAAAGGGGAGATTTTTATGGCGGATTCTGAAGAAATCAAAGGTGTTCTGAAGCCTGGAGATTCCGCACCCGACATTTTAGCCCCGGTCTTTGCCGATACGAACCTCTCTCTGCTCGACATGGCCAAGCTCCAAGCCCAGGTCCTCGTCCCCGTGCTTAAAGCCCTGCGAGCTGAGCTAGGCGAGGTACGAGCGAACCAGCTTGTGAGTACCGCACTACGGGAGTGGTTACACAAGCTATATCAAGACATCGGCGCGCAACTCCCCGGCAGTCCACGGCAAAAATGGGAAGCCATCAACGCCGCTGTGAGGCCACGGATCGGCAACGCGATTGATATTGAGAGGCTCAAACAGGAGCCGAACGCCTGGGAGTTCAATATCAGAGGCTGCCGGTACGCAGACTTCTTCCGCCAATTAGGGGAACCGGAACTCGGGGCCGTGCTGCTCTGTGACGTCGATGTCGATATTGAGGCGGTTGGGAATCCCGAGGTCAAGATGACGCGAACCCAAACGATCATGAAGGGAGCCGAGTATTGTGACTTCCGGTTTCAGATGAAAACGGATGGCAATACAGAGAAGTGAGAGGTTCCTATCGTAAACGTATAGTCTCACTGCCTAACCCGTCGCGCCACCGCATCGCTGCCCGGTTGCGGTTTGGCATGAAGCTGAAAGGCTGCGGTTGGGCAGCTCGCGGTGCGCGGGAGCGTTAGGCCTAGCGGGTCCATATCCGAAACAAGGAAACCCGCTGCATTCGTAATTACTCACGGATTTGCGGGATCACAAACGGGAGGACGGGCGGCCCCATGAGATTCACCAAAGTGTCGAAGACATTACGGTTCTGGAGCTTGG
>JAYVFX010001179.1:0-5140 GCA_043772795.1 Deltaproteobacteria bacterium | reverse complement strand
ACTGGGCGTGCAAGAATACGAGCGACATCAATAGCGACGTTGCCGTTGCCAACAATGACAATGCGTTCCACTGTACCGAGATCAAACTGCAAGTGACCGTAATTAGGATGCCCGTTGTACCAAGCTACAAAAGCTGTTGCCGGATAGCTCCCCGGTAGATCTTCGCCGGGAATCCCCATGCGACGATCAGATTCCGTACCGGTAGCAAAGAGCACGTAGTGATAGTGGCGTAGTATCTCATCGAGTGTGAGATCTTTACCAAAATGCACGTTGCCGAAAAAACGAAACCCTGGACGCTGCGCGGTTTTTTCATACTGTCGGGTGACGGTTTTGATCTTCTGATGATCCGGTGCGACCCCACCACGCACGAGTCCATAGGGAGTGGGAAGACGATCAAACAAATCAACCGTCACAGGATGGTCAGTCTGTTTAAGAAGTTCCTCAGCGGCGTAGAAACCAGACGGACCGGCGCCAAAGATCGCGACGCGGAGAGATTTTACGGCAAGGGATTCCGTGCGATGAACGCGATAGATTGGATGTAGTACAGTCATACGTGTATTCTCGATTGCTCTATAGAAACGCTACCGCAAGATGTGGAGTCACGCATACGGGTTCCTTCCTCCCGTCAGGGGGAAGGTCAGGAAGGGGGTGATGACGGAGGCCGCACAGACTACGGTGCGCCTTCGACCCCCATCCTTGCCTTCCCCCTTAACAGGGGGAAGGAGAGCTACGTTGTCACCCACATCTTGGTGTGTTTTCCCTCTAGGTGAGAGATTGCTTCGTCGACCTGCTCCTGCTCAGAAACAAAATGCCCCGCCCGCTGCCACCGCCTGGATTCCCGCTTGCGCGGGAATGACGCCGCGTCTTGTTTCTGCTTCCACACTGAGCTCCCTGCGCTCTGGGCGTCTCGCAATGACAGCCGTGACCGTCATTGCGAATGCAGCGAAGCAATCTCTCTATCTGATCAGCCTCTACAGCTCAGTAAATGTCATTGCGAGGTCGCACTACTTCTCCAACACCACCTTGACCGGTCTAATGTGCTCGGAGTGCCGCGTCTGTGACCGGTTGAAGGTGCCGAGAGAAATGTACACTGGTCGCTCGGTAGAGAACGCCACGTCGTACTTGCTCTTGGTATCGAGGACGCGCTTCATTTCTAAAGTCCACACGCCTCTCTGCCAGTCGCCCTTGGCGCGGACATCCGCCTCATCACCCTGGAACGGCTCGAGCAACATATTCGGAATCAAGGTCCCGATCGGATAGGTATCGAGTTCCGGGGAGTACTTGATGCCTTTCGCCTTCTGAATCCACCACTGCACCCCGTAATCCGACGTCTTGGGATCACTGTTCGGTCGAATACTGTCCGAGGCCGGGAACATGATCGGGCGCACCAGAGTCTCGCTAATCGGCTTGCTGGGATCGAGTTTCTCAAAATTATATTTATACCCACCCCCTGTATTGGGGTCAGGGTAGTATCCAGCGGTGTAGCGGGTCTTGATCTGCGCTGGAATTGGATCGGCAGGACGGAAGTGTTGATCGTCCGCATAGCCGGGCTCACCAAGCAGATCACCCATCGGGTTGGTACGGATAGATTTCCAATGCCACACATCGCCAATCTCTCCATGCTCTGTATAATGCACACCGTGTTTCAAGCCTTTCTCTGCATCTGGCCCCACGCCGATGTGACAAGTCGTAGCGCACGCTCCATTCTTGACATCGGTGATGTACATCGCCAACTTATCTTCGTAGAATTCGTTCTCATCCGCCCATTCAAAGGCATTTTGCATGACTTTCCATCCGTTGGCAGTCTTCACCAATGGGTAGCGCTTGTAACTGACATCAGGGTCAGCCCACTGATACTGAAAATAGATGCTCTCTCCATCATAGACAGCCTTTACGGCAACATCGACATCTTCAGTCGGATTGTTTCTGCCTTTAGTGGTGTGAATAGTCACCGCCTGTGCTGAGCCCCAGGCTGCATCGTTAGCTTTGCCATCGAGCACCGGCACCGCCACTCCACTCGGGATACGTTTGACTGTTAACGTATCTATTGACATGGAGTCCCAAGCATAGAGTCCCCAGGCCACAGGGATACCAACCGCAAGCCCAACGAGCCCAGCCATCACATGCGGGCGATAGATCTGGACTTTGAAGATGGTCCAGAAACGCCCGAAGCACCACTGTAACACGGAGTGCAGAATAATATAAGGAATCAACAGATAGGCAAACAATCCGTGAATATAACGCGCGGTCTGGTGGCCGCCGAGGATCATGGCCAGCTCCCAATCGGGTCGGTACAAAGAAAACCCGGTGACCAGCAACACGCCCAATATGGCAAACGCCAACCAATAGGTAAGCAAATTCGCCGACCACAGGGCTTGCTTATAGCGCCAGAAACCATTGATTCGAATGCCTGCCGGGGTGAGATTCTTAAGATCCCTGAGCGTTAAACGCAAATGTTTCGATCCATTCGTACGGAACAGATAAAGGATATACACGCCGGTGACCCCAAACATGAAAAAAGCTGACCAGACATGCAAGGTGTTCAGGTTGATCCCGAACATCGTACTAGTCGGAGCAATCGCGTTGGCGATGCGCGAGAGCCAGCCTTTGGGGCCAATCAGCGGGCTGTCGATGAAGCCCCAACCGATACGCATGCCCGAAAGCATGTTACACGACAGCAAGAACACCATACTCCAATGACAGAGAGTCACAAAAAGAGGTGCTTTTGGGGAGCGTGCCGTTTCGCGGCGATCGGTATTCGGCCAGCGGAACGTCCAGCGTCTATCGTACGGCCGACTCTGCAATTGTTCATCGCTACTGTCGTCAACCGTAAGCGGTACCGACTCGCCTTCGACGTCAGCGCGTTGAGTCGTAGTCACATTCTGATCAGATGAAGGGACGTCCAGATCGGCGAGCGCTTTACCCGCCGTGGGCATGGAGGACGGTTTCTCTGCAGTCGGTCCCCCTGCAATCGGGACCGGGGGTTTTGCCTCAGACATAGTGTCACGTCTCCTCATGTATTGAAGTCGTTTTTCATAGCCCCACCCTTTCTCTTTGATCGGTGAACAGCCCCCACTATCCTCCCAGTTCACAGATCGTGCCTTCGAACTGCTGTGGACAAGAACTCCGAGTGATCCTCTTGTCGACAGCAGCCCACGTAAGTTTTGATGAGTTAGAAAACCACCTGCGCCCGAATCTGCAGCGCGTTCAGATCTCCAAACGTGCTGCGGTGGGCAATATTGTAGTTTGCCATCACGCGCATGCTCGGGTTGAGATACCAGTTGACTCCCGTTGTGATGCCGGACAACCGTCCGCCACGGACCTTTTGGTCATTCAGATCCAACGACGAGTAGCGTGTCGCAATCTCAAAGGCGCCCCAATTGCCTTGGCTATCAAAGTTATGCTTCGGTGAGGTAGGCCCGAAGGTTCCAGCCGCGTTTTTGTACTGGCGATTCTCACCAGTGAGGAAATAGCTGGCTTCCACATAGTAGCCGGAAAAGTCCAAGCCCTTGCTTTTCGGCGTCTCAACAAAGGCTTTGGTATACTCTGCTTGGAAAGAGAACGGACCATAGATCACGGCGAGTTCAGGATTGATGAGATTCACGCCGTCACTCACGATTTTCCCGGTATCAACAATTTTTGAAGCAAGATGTGCTTCTGGACGAACCGAGAAACTCTCCGGATCGTTGTTACGAAACCTATGACTATACGACAAGCCGAGGTGGACTAACTTCCGGCCTTGTTCCTCATACCAGGGAAGCCCAGAGAGCCGCGCGGTCAGGTTGTACATCGCATCCGGACCAAATCCTTTTCCGACATCATCGCCCTGGCGAAAACCGCCCAACGCCCACGTCATGCGTTTGTCGAACGCAGTATTCTGGATCATAATGCCAGTGTTCCGTGCAGGGATGAACGTATCCTGCATGCTCGGGGCTTCCATAAAGGAGTCGTGCTTATCACTCATCAATTGGTTCAGTCCGAAGGGTTCTTTGACATGACCGACGCGAGCAGTCCCTACCCATGGCAAATTGTTAACCTGCAGGTAGGCATCAAGTATTTTTGCTGCCCCAGTCGCGAAGTCATACTCGATTTTGTAGTCGACCGCTTCGTACAAACTTCCCGCCAGGGAAATCCGAGCTCGTCGGAACTCAGTTCCACTCGACGACTTCCCGAACTTGGCCTCGAGTTTTTTATCACCGTTTGTATAGGCCCAGTCGGCCTGGAAGTAGCCGCCAATTTGAAACTTGATCGGAGCGTCATCTCCACCCTCGAAGTTCACCCCATCCTTCCAGAACACCCGCAAGGCGCCGGGGGTGTGCTTGGCCTCTTCTCCTTGCGGCTTGGTCTCTTCTGCTTTGGCTTTGGCCAGCAGCGTGTCGTACTGTTGCGCGGTAATTTGGTTATTGGTACGCAAAATATCCAGGATTTCTTGCGCGACGTTTTTCCCACTGCTGGCAGCTTTGTTAGCCGGTTCGGCTTTGTCCTCTGCCTTCGCGACACCGAAGCACATCAGAGCCATGGCTACGGCGAGAAAACATTTGGTGAATATTTTTTTCTTCATACGACCCTCTTTTCTTGAACTCTCCTTGCTACCTCATTTCGGCTACACCACACGGCCCTTTAGCGCCGCGCTAACGAAAAAAGGGGTCGTACTGAAGATACTGCGAACGTTTATGTGAGAGAGGTTAGCATTGCGAGTTGCCCATGGCGGGGGCGTTATGCCTGGGGGCAGAAACGAAGGCCGCAGTCCTGGCCGTGATATGGATCGCGGCAGAGAGTCCCTTCCCCCTGTCAAGGGGGAAGGACAGGATGGGGGTCGAAAGCGGGAGCAGAGTATTCGTGGTCTAAGCCGCTACCCCCTTTCTGACTTTCCCCCTTGACAGGGGGAAAGAACCTGTACGGCTAACTCCACATCGTGCTGTAGCTTTTTCAAAGCTGTAGAGGCGACTGATCTTCGAGCGTTGGTTATGAACTTCTTGTCCTGGCCAGATCACACAGAATCAAGGCTGTACGATCTGACCAGGAATGCTCTTGCGACATTTATAGCGGTTTTCATTTGTATGAAGAGAGTATTTTCAGGTCCCCTCTCCCCTTGTGGGAGAGGGCTAGGGAGAGGGGTAAAGTCGGCAAAGAACGTATG
>JAYVFX010001178.1:0-3256 GCA_043772795.1 Deltaproteobacteria bacterium | reverse complement strand
GAGGTGATGCCGCAACTACGTGCTGAGTTTAAAGGCATGAATGACAAGTGGGCGAAAGCAGCGTAATTCTGTTTCTCTTTCTTTATAACTAGTAAATATCGTTCAGCAGGGGGCTATGGAATCAACAATTCAAACAATCAAATTGTTTCTTGTCTCGATAACCGGACTCTCGAAAGACGCACTGCATGTCCATGTTGGTCTGGGGACGATGTTCGGTTCTGCGATGATCTTTCGTCGGGAGTTCCGTTCTTTCTTGCCTTGGCTGGTGGTGCTTATGGCAGCCGTGTGTGGCGAGATGTTCGATATGTATGACGATCTTAGGTCTCCAGGATACTGGCAGTGGGACTTAAGCGTCCATGACATCGCCAACACGCTTTTTTGGCCAACTGTTTTGCTGTTAGTGGCGCGAACCGGAATTTGGGCACGAGTGACACGAGGCCAGGATCCAGAATAAAGACGGACTGTCCTGCGGACAAGAAGAATGAGCCAGAGCCCTCTGGGCAGCAAAGCGGTGAGATCTATGTGTTGCCTCCTGCTTTATCTGCCCATGAGGCGGTTGCGCTGTGGAGCTATGGTTTTTTCCGTGGCTTGCTACTCCACCACATTAAGCCTCCAGCTATAGCGGTCGCTCCCAAGATGATAGCCACCCATACCACTGGATCGAGATCCATACGTTCCTCCTTAGGTTAGATTTATTGCGCTTTGACGAAAATGAGCTGTGATATACTTTTTGTGACTAAATACCCATCAGCCATTTGATCAGTAGCACCACGGCTGCAGGTAAAACGAGAAACCATAACGTGGTCTTCAATGCCGTCATTGATCCTGTTTCTTCACTCTGCGGGGCGGAAGAAGAATGGGACGACGGAGAGGATTGTGATTCAGTTGGTGTCTCCTGCTCTGCCATAAATGACCCTCCGGAAATACATAAAACCCGACGGCTGTACTCCGCACAGCGCGCTGGTGCTTGAGCACTAAAGAAAGATTGTCAGCGTGTCAGAACGTAGGAATGAAGAGTGTCGCCGTACTCCCACGAGGAGTACGGCACTGGAAGCTAGCTGAGGAATGGATCGTCGGTAGGGGAGGGCGGACCAATTTTACGTTTGAAAAAGAAAAATATAGGAAGCGATGAATTGTGTTGTGAACACCAAGCTCGATACTTCTGTTGTCGCTGCTGAACAAGAAGACCCTCTATGCGGACCAAGGGATTGGATTGCTTGTTTTGCCGCTTCTCCTGAAGCAGAAACTCCTGTGCACCCGAAGAGGGTTTAGTAAACAGGTTGTCATTGTTCCCTGGGTGTGTTGCCTCAAAGGCCAACGTGCCATTTGGGATTTTCGCTCCGGCCAGGACCCCTGGCAAGGGCGTAGCCAAAGTTCTTGAAGAGATCGCAATCAGGAACAACCAGTGAATCCAAAAAGAGAAGCGGGGTTTCATAAATTCGGTAGCAATTATTTCCTCTCCCCGTCAGTAAAAGTCAAGTGAGGGGAACACAGAACCACCGAGGAAGGCTTCAAAGTCGAAAAACAGTTCTTGCCCTGGATTTCGTAATTCCGGCTGTTCACCGAGGCGAATTATCTTTGCCGTGATCTTTCCTGGCGCAAGATCGAGCAGCCCGACGGTACCGAGGCGAGTAGACCACAAATGCGGATGGGTCGGACTGCCGGAGTTAATCTGTAAGACCCCGTCGCGATAATCGAGGCGCTCAAAATGCGTGTGGCCAGTGATGATAATGTCGGCGTGTTCGCCTTTCAGATGGTACTTCTTGAGATCAGCAATCGGACGATCTTCCGGCTCCATGTCGTGAATCATCGCCACCCGCCAGCCTTCGAGCTCAAGCCAGTGAATGTCTTTCACGCGCGGATCATCCCAGCCGCTGTCGTTATTGCCACGTGCAGCTAATGTCGGTGCGATGTCCTCTAACCAATCAATAACACGCGGAGTGACAATATCACCGCCATGCAGGATGAGGTCTACGCCAGTGAAGGCCGTCCGTACTTCATCCCAGAGATTACGGATGGTACTGGGGAGATGGGTGTCTGTAAGCAATCCGATGCGCATGTCAGTTCAACCCGTAACATTCCAACACATTCTTGCCGAGAATCTTCGCACGTGAGGACTCAGGCAGAAGATTTACTAACTGTTCGAGATTGGGAATATACTTCGGTGGATGATCGGCATGGGGAAAATCACTGGCCCAGAAGAACCGATCGTCGCCAACGAATGGAATCACTCCCGCCAGCGAGCGTTCATCCGGATCACCGGAGACCCAACATTGCCGTTTAAAGTAGAAGCTTGGCTTCTCTTTGAGCGGCACACTCTTGCCAATCGGTGACTCATACACGGCGTCCATGCGGTCCAGCCAGTATCCCACCCAGCCTGCGCCAATCTCCAGGATCACAACTCGTAACTCAGGGAACTTGTCGAACACGCCATACTGAAAGAGCGATGTGAAGCCTTCACGAATGACATTGCCAAGTACGACATTCTGAAAGAAGGCGGTATCACGACCAGTCATGCGCCCAAACCGAGTGGATGCCGCCCAGTGCGGTTCAAATGAGGGATGAAGCCCAAACGGCAAGCCCAGTTCTTGCGCTATGGCAAAGATGCGATGGTGATCGGGATGACCATGCACTTTGCGACTCCAAATAAAGGGTGCGGAGTAGAAGCCTTTTACCCCATCCTTCGCTGTGCGGCGTAGTTCTTCTTCCGCCAGTTCGGGAATACCGAACGGAATGTGAGCAATCGGGAGCAAGCGACCATTGGAATCGGAGCAAAAGTCAACGATCCAACGATTGTATGCACGGGCATAGGCCATCGCCAGTTCGAGATCTTCGCACTCCGGTTCCCACAGGAGTCCAAGGGTAGGGTAGAGGAACACACGGTCGATGTTCTCAATGTCGAGACGTTTGAGCCGTTCCTTTGGGTCCATCGACCCGAACGAAGCGTTATCGACATAACCAGAGCCAGTCGGTGCGCGTTTGTATTCGATACCTGCCAGTTGATCCATCACTCCAAGTGAAGACGGTGCGCCGTTGCGAGTCATTCTGGCGGGTTTGTTATCGACTTCAAGATACTCTAACCCACGTTCATCTTTACGAATGCGCACGGCACGGTCGCGATACTTGGGTTCAAGATACTTCTCCCATAAGTCAGGGGCTTCGAGGATATGGCCATCGGCGTCGACAACGCCAGAGGCTTGTATGCGTGGCAGATCGGCTGGAGTCATAGCTTTGCTCCTTCTATGTGGAATCGAGC
>JAYVFX010001177.1:0-1562 GCA_043772795.1 Deltaproteobacteria bacterium | reverse complement strand
GTTCAATGCAATGTTCCAGCAGAGCCCGATGGATGATGAAGACAGAGTGCTTGACCCAGCCTGGTTCAAGCCCATCTCCGTGCCAGAGTTCGATCGTCGCTACAATGCCATGTTGGAGGGCCCTGAAAAAGGCGCCCTTACATGGATGCGCTGTTGGGATTTTGCCTCAACCAAGGAAGCTGGAGACTTTACACGTGGTGCCCTGTGCCTATATAACAAAGAGACGGAAGAGTTCTATATTAGGCATATCGCGGGAGGCCAATGGTCATCCGCTGCAGCCGAAAAGCAGTTCCAGGACCTGTCATTTGGTGACGAGCAGACTTTTGTTAGGCGTCATAGAGTTCACTACAAGGTCGGGATGGAGCAGGAACCTGGGTCGTCTGGTGAGTACGCAGTAAACCACTTCAAGAAGCTCCTAGTAGAGGATGAGAAGAAAAAGGTTGAGGCTAAGCTGTTTCCTGCAAGAGCAACCACTGCCAAGCTCCTTAATGCCCAGCCCATGTTAGCGGGGGCGGAAAACGGCAAGATCTTTGTTGTTGCCGACTACGGTGAGCGCGGGGAAGTCACTGGGTGGGCAAAGGAACTCTACGACGAGTTGGAGTACTTCCCTGAAGGGGATCATGATGACCAGGTAGATGCTATAAGCCAAGCCTACAAGCTTGCAACAGGCAAAACCTTCCTAAAGCCAACGTTTGGGCGTAAAGCAGTACCATCTAGGCCAGCGGAGAGCCGTGAAGTAGTGGCTCGCTCGCGTATCAGGCTGACTTTTGGCCGCCGTCTCAGGGCAATGCCTGGCCCAGCACAAATAGGAGTTAGCACCCATGGGTAACGTATCCCCAATACCAACCACCGGGGGCTCCGACGATCTCCGCCCCAATTCAGGCAACGAAGCCGGCTTCCTACGGCGTATGTCTACCTTCATCCAGCGGGCGATGCTAGCCGGCCGTCTGGGGCAAACATTCGAAGGCAAGCGTGACTACTACGAAGTCTTCGGGTATGATCGCATCCTCGACTCGAACAAGATGTGGGAGATGTACCACAGGGGAGGCATTGCCAATCGCATTATTCATGCTTACCCCGACGCTGTGTGGGGGCGCCCTCCCCAGATGTATGTGTCCGGCAGGCCTGAATGGAATACCGGCTGGGATAAGTTTGTTCGTTCAACTGGTCTGTGGCATGCCATCAAAAAGGTGGATGTCCTTGCTGGGCTCGGACGCTACGCAGTGCTGTTGATTGGCACAAACTCTGGCAATTTGATCACCCCTCTTCGAAAGGGGGCTAAGATCACATGGTTCCAGCCTTATTCAGAGGTGAACATCACTATCTCCGAATGGGAGCGCGATCCGACCAGCCCACGCTTCGGCTCCCCCCTATTTTACACGGTCTACCCCAACCGCAACCGAAACACAGTTGAAACCCAAGGCACTACTGTAGCCCCCGTGGCTACTTCGTACAGAGTACATTATTCGCGCATCTTGCATGTTGCCCACGGCGCTTTAGAGTCACCCATCTATGGCGTGCCGCGCTATGCACCTATCTGGAACTATCTCTATGACCTGATC
>JAYVFX010001176.1:0-4514 GCA_043772795.1 Deltaproteobacteria bacterium | reverse complement strand
ATCTCATCGGAGAAACAGCTTGTGCTCTTGATTGATGAGATCGATAAATCTGACAGTGAGTTTGAGGCGTTCTTGCTGGAGGTCTTAAGCGATTATCAGGTCAGCGTTCCTGAACTGGGAACCATCAAGGCGAAACACATCCCGATGGTCGTGCTGACCAGCAATAATGCGCGAGAAATGTCGGATGCATTGAAGCGACGATGTTTGCATCTGTACATTGATTTTCCTGATCGGGAACAAGAGCTTCAGATTGTGAAGATGAAAGTGCCGGGCATTGGGGAAAAGTTAGCCGACGAAGTGGTCGAAGTCGTACAAGGGATTCGGAAGCTTGACTTGAAGAAAGTGCCGAGTATTAGCGAGACGCTGGACTGGGCGAAGGCGCTAACGCTGCTCAATGTTGGGAAGTTGGACGAACACGTGGTGAACGAGACCCTCAACACGATTATGAAGTACGAAGGTGATGTGAAGAAAGCGGAGGCAGAGTTAAAAGAATACTTACAGAAGCAAAAAACCAAAACGAAACCAGGAGCTGACCAAACGGATAAAGACCTCCTTCATTAAGCTGTAGCGCGGAGTACGAAGAGGAGTGTGAGCGCCGCCATGGATGAGAAAATTATCGAATTTACCCACTTACTAAGAGAGAACGGATTGAAGGTGTCGGTGGCGGAAAATATGGATACCTTCTCTGCGTTGGGGCTGATTGGGATTCGCAACCGACAGTTACTGAAGGATGCCCTCCGCGCAACGTTAGTGAAACGTATCGTTGACATTCCGGTTTATGACGAGCTGTTTGATCTGTATTTCACCGGGCTCGGGGAAATTATCAAACAGGCCGGTGCGGAAACGATGGCTGCGATGGAGATGTCCGAGGAGGAGTTTCAGAAATTTCTTGAGCAGCTCGAAGAGGCGCTCAAAAATATGGGCAGCGAGATGTCGGAGTTGGCGAAGGCCCTGCTGTCCAATAATACCGGCCAGCTCGAACGTATGCTTCGAGAAGCGGCCCAGCAAGCCAACCTGCAGGACATACAGCGATCGTTTCAAGAGGGACAATTTGCCAACGCAGTGGCACAGATGTTGGGTTTTGGGCAGTTGATGCAAGAATTATCTGCCCTCAAGGAAGCGTTGCAGAAGGCGGGGTTGAATCCGCAACTCGAGCAAGCGTTGGCCTATATCGACCGCCGATTGCAAGATCTTGCCCATATGGTGCGCAGCTATGTACGAGCCGAGCTGGAGAAGCAGAATCCGCAAGTGCGAGAGCAGCAGAAGATGCGCACGCTGGCTGACAAAAGCTTTTATTATCTGACGGAGGACGAAATCCGCAAGATGAAGGAAGCGGTCGGAAAACTGGCACAACGGCTGAAGCATGTGATTTCCATCCGACGGAAACGGGCAAAGCGCGGACACTTTGATCTACAACAGACACTGCGTAAAAATCTGCAGTATGGTGGCGTTCCGTTCAAGATTGTTGTTGAGCGACGGAAAAAAGAAAAGCCACAAGTCGTGATTCTCTGTGACGTGTCTGATTCGGTACGCAATGTGTCGCGGTTCATGTTGCAATTTGTGTACTCCGTGCAAGATCTCTATTCACGAGTGCGGAGTTTTATCTTTGTGG
This sequence comes from Deltaproteobacteria bacterium, assembly GCA_043772795.1. Lineage (GTDB taxonomy): Bacteria > Desulfobacterota > Binatia > Bin18 > Bin18 > VGTJ01. Next base: position 2,902 of record JAYVFX010001176.1, on the reverse strand, counting down.
CCGATCTTGGTGAGGTGACGAAACTGTTTGAAGGGCATGAGATTCAAGCAGCGATCGACCTTGCGCTGCGCGGCAATATGATTAACCTCTATGCCCACTCGGACTTTGGGCGGGCGTTTAAGATGTTTCACCGAGATTATCTGTCGAGTATCAACAAACGGACGACGGTTCTTATTCTCGGCGACGCTCGTAATAATTATAATCTACCCCACGAATGGGTTATTCGCGATATGAAGCTGCGCGCGAAACAGGTGATCTGGTTGAATCCAGAGAGTAAACTAACGTGGGGCTTCGGAGATAGTGAGATGGATCGCTACGCTCCATACTGTGATCTGGTTGAGGAGTGTCGGAATCTCAATCAGCTGTACCGAGTGATCGACAAGCTTGTCACAGCGTGAGCAGTGGGATTTGTGTTGACGGACCTTTCGCGGGTGCTAAAATTCCGTACTACCCCAGCCTGAAGAGGGTGATATGCCACGAGAAGAATTTATTGAAATGCGGGTAGGGGGATTAACCCTTGACCCAGTGACAAAGACGCCTATCGTTATTCTGAAAGACTCGGACAATAAGATTAATCTGCCGATCTGGATTGGTCTAATGGAAGCCACGTCGATGGCAACCGAGCTTGAGGGAATCAAGATGGCGCGGCCGATGACCCATGACTTACTGCGAAGCATTATTGATACGCTCGGTGGAGTGGTCGAGGCAATTGAAGTTACGGACCTGCGGGAAAGTACCTATTACGCAGCCATTTGCCTGGCCGTGAATGGGCGTACGGTGACCATTGATTCTCGACCGAGTGATGCGATTTCTATCGCACTACGGAGCAAGAGTCCGGACCGCCCGCAAGGAGCACCGATCTTTGTTGCGAAGAAAGTACTTGAAGCTTCCAGTACTTTGCAGCAGAAAATGGAAGATCCACAAGAGCAAAATTTATCAAATATATCGCGGGATAAATGGGCCGAGATCTTGGAGAAAATGTCTCCTGACGATTTCAAGTATAAGATGTAAATGGGGTCGAACAATTTTGTATATTTTGAGGAAAGAGCAACGTGGCTAAAGCTATTTCGATAGAGGATCGTTTGGCGGCGTTAGAAGGCGGTGGGATGTGGAGTACGGTAGCGCACTGGGTGCGGGCCAACCAGATCACTATCGGGGCCAGCGTTGGGATACTCGTGTTGCTTGTTGGCGGAAGTCTGTATTGGCAGCATCAGAAGAATTTAGCCCTGACGAGCCTTAGGCGAGGGATTGCGGCAATCCAAAGCGGAGATGCACAGAAAGCCATATCAGAGCTGCAAAATACTGGGAGTTCTTCGCTTGGGGATGTGGAGCGGGCGCTCGGTCTGTTGTATCTCGGTGACGCGCTGGTATTAGCGGGGAAAAAGGACGACGCTGTAAAAAGTTACGCAGACGCACTTGTGGTGGTGCGACGCGGGAAGCCTGGGACATACCTGGAACAGTTGTTGCTCGTGAAGGCTGGGCAAATGGCAGAAGTAAAAGGAGCAGATGCAGACGCGCGGCAAAAATATGAACAAGCTGCAGAAATTGTTGGACCATTACAGATCGAAGCGTTAGCTGTTGCGGCGCGCCTTGCTGAGAAACTCAACGATAGTGCCGGGGCTAGGGTACACTACGAGAAACTGGCCTCTGTAGACGCGATGCACCCACTTGCGGAAGTGTTTCAAGGAAAATCCGAGAAATAGGCAGGAGGAAAAAAGTCTTTCCTCCTGCAGTCATTTAATGTCTGATAATATATATTATGTAAAAATTATTTTATCTAAGGAGCGCCCGAGAAGTTTGTGAGTAGTAGTGGAATTGATCTTGCCGCGACACTCCTAGACAAAAACCGCGACACTAATGGCTATGCGTATTAAGCCCCCGCTGAACAGCATACGCATTAAACTAAGCGCAAAGGTCTGTTGCTATGAGGGTTTGGTGTTTCTTAGGACGCTTACCGCCCGCCGACTAGGTATCGAAAGTATCCAGTTGGCCCATTGCTGATAGTCTATCTCTCCTAAAAACTTTTATGTTTTCAATGAGTACTTTTTTGCTGTCGCCGGTCGACCAAGGATTTTGAGATTTGCAAAATCGTAGGTCTCTGCTCTTGCTCAACCATAGATATAGTAGAAAATTTAATCTATTTTTGACTATAGTCAAAAATAGAGATATAATTGACTCTCTTCTCGCTCTCATCACTACTCCTGGCTACGGTATCGCTAGCTCCACCGCTATTTCGCTTCTCTTTTCCGGGAGTACTTGAATCGGTTGGACTTTTTCCTTGAAAGCTTCGTGCCAAATCTTGAGGTCGTATTCACCTGGCGGAACGTCTTCGAGTACAAACCGTCCAGTCGCATCAGTAACCGTATAATATGGATGGTCTTCAATCACGAGCCAGCCGGACATCCATGCGTGAGCATCGCAAGTAACCTTAATGATCTCGGGGACGGTAAATTTTTCTTTGATCATTCTCTTGAACTTGGGCTGGGCTTTGTTCACGCTAGGGTTCTTGTCGCTATAGGTGTGAATGTTATGAAGAATCCCATCATTATTGAAAATCGAAACTTCACCACCAACAGGAACAAGCAGAATACGCGGAGCATACTGACAGTCTTTTTGATCTAGGATCACACTTTTGCTTGAAAATGGCTTTCCTTTCTGAACATTGACTAACGAAACAACAACATTCCGGATTCCTTGGTTGTCTCCAAGGATAAGTGTCTCATTCACTTTCTCCGTTTTTCCGCAAACGTCTTGATCTTTCGATATGTTCACAGGCTCTGGAGTTGGACGCGTCCCGTGGAATTTCACCGTTCCCGCAATACTTCCGCCTGCGTGCACCGTCATGGTTTCGTAAGCAAAACTGTGAGATCCCGTGACAGTTGACATCAACATCCACAAGCTG
>JAYVFX010001175.1:0-3461 GCA_043772795.1 Deltaproteobacteria bacterium | reverse complement strand
AAACGTCGTAGCGCCACGCTGGTAGATCCACTTGAGTACCTGAGCAGCGCGATACGGCTTCTCGCCGTGCTCCACGAGCCAGGTTTCGAGGTCGGTCTTAGTGAGGCTTTTGATATCCATGACGAAGTCTAAGGGGCTGGGGGCTAGGGATTAGGGATTGGTCAAGGGACAGAAAAATGAAGAATTTTACGTCTTACCAATTCACCCTTTATCTTTGATTCCTCTATCCTTTTTCCCTCTTTCCCATTTCTCTACTTTCTCGTTCTTCCCCTACAGCCTGCAGCCTCAAGCCTATAGCCTGTTTTGTATCTCCATCTCACTAAAGAAGTAACTGATTTCCCACTTTGCAGTGTCCGGACTATCAGAGCCATGCGCAGCGTTTTTCTCGACATCAGTAGCCCAATCTTTACGGATTGTCCCGGCGTCAGCCTTGGCTGGGTCAGTCGCACCCATTAAGCGGCGATTAGTCTGGATCGCATCGTCACCTTCAAGCACCGAGATGAGTACTGGACCAGAAGACATAAACTCGGTTAGGCTATTGAAGAAGGGGCGCTCTTTATGAACGGCATAAAACCCTTGGGCTTGAGCTTTGCCAAGGGTTGTCATCCGGGCGGCAACGATTTTCAGTCCGGCAGTTTCAAAGCGGCGGAGAATATCGCCAATGGCATTCTTTTTCACCGCATCTGGTTTGACAATTGACAGCGTACGTTCCTTCATTGCGTTCCTCTTTCCAAGAATCGCAACAATGTATCGGTGCCCTGACAAGGGGTCAACGAGGTTGGTGTCCATCAAACCCAGTCCGATTCCTCCGGTTCCAACAGAGACGGCCCGTGTCGCACGAGCCGCGTTTCCGAAAGGTAACATCTATTTGAAGCTGCGAGAGTAGTTGGGCACGATGAGACAGGATGAAGATTTCGTCGTGCTCTTCTCGAAAGAGGACGCGCGACCAAGTCACCGCACCGAGAACTGGATCGGGGTACTACGGTTGCCCAAGCCATCACTTCTCACAGAAAAAAGAGAGGGAATACAATCTACCTTGTGATCACGCATAGCTCTTCTTCCCAAGCTCCGCGGCGACGATAGCTTCGAACATCCGGTGACTCATCCCGGTTCCTCCACCAAAGTGCCACCAGTTCAGACCGATGACCCGTCCGAAGCTTGTCCATGCGGTGAGGAATTGCTCAAGCTTCTCTTCAGCGCTTGCTTGCTCCATCCCTTCACCCCAGTATGCTTGTCCAGTAATCACTAAAGGTTTTGGGGTCCCACCAAGTAACTTTGTCCAGCGGTCGAGACAAAGTTCTGCGTACTCCACGGGGTTGTTGGGCTTGTATTTCGACCCATCCGGTCGTTGAAACTGCGTAACCATTTTGCTGTTCGGAAAATTGAACCAGTACACCTGCGGGGCAAAGATGTCGACAAAGGGCATTGCGGCCCGCATTAGCTCCGGCGCATGCCAGTCAATCAGTGGGAACGTTGTGATCCCAAACGACCCAGCGAGTCCATCACGGATTGTGCTGCAAAAGGTTCGGATCTCATCGGTAGTCCAGTTCGCATTGCTCACACCATGTTCGATGTCCGCCAGGTAATCTTTCAGTCCGAAGGACTTCAATTCCTGTAGTGCGAGCTGTGCATCTCCTTTCGCGTTCGCGCCTTGGCACCATCCCCAGCCAGCTACCCCGATACCAGCATCTTGTAGGCCCTTAATCAAATCCTTGATGATTTTTTTCCTCTCTGTCGGGTACGGTGTCTGCCCATGAATCCGCATCCAGGCATGACTCATCTGTGCACGTTGCATTGCCGCCACCAGATCTGGAATCGAACCGTAGTCATGGATCGTCTCATTGGCATCGTAGATAAAAGTACCGTGCTTGCGAAACGTAGGGGCAGGTATCTTTGCCACGACTCCCGGTCCTGGCATAAAGTTCAGCGCTGCCAGCTTCTCGATTGCCTCTGCCGTGAGCTTTTGCTTCTTGTTCTCAATGACGCAGATAAATGGGTCTTTCTGCCGCTGCTTGACCTTGCCATCTTTTGTGAGGGCAACTCGTCTATCACGAATTGAGTTGCCTTCATTGCCTCCTATAGTGATGGCGTAGGGGACTCCATCTATTTCCTTGAAGTCAACAACAATGGCCGAGTGAGAGAAATAGCTGTCATTCTCGCGTGCCTCGTCATAGGTGATTTTGCCACCATTACGGTTGTTCGCGATGAGATCACCTAGCTGGGGAGCGTATTCGTCTATCCTGTGTGCACGGAAGAGCCCTGTGTTTTTGTCCTGGTTCTGAATCGCCCATTTGATAAAGACTGCGTGGCGTATGTGAAATTTGAACTCCGTGTCTCTCGCCCCGGCAGTAAAAAGGCACCACGACACGAACGTCGCCGACCACGCAAAGTCGCGGATATTCCCTGGATTCTCGAAGTTGAGGTCGCGGCAGTACTGGCGAATGCGCTTTTCTAACGGTGGGTCGATTTCATCGTATTGGCCGTAGTCACTCTCTTCTTTTCTAGCGACGTCGATCAAACGCTGGACATATTCACTTGCAGCCATAATGTTTTCTCCTTGTGAGATACCTCTTTAGAAAAGCGACAACAAGATGTGGTTACGGCGGCGGGACGTCAGGGAATTTCGCTACCATGCCAAAATGAGCTTGATATCCGTCTCGTACAGGTATGGTATTGGCCTCTCCGGCATGAGGACCAATGATATAAGTTTTATCTTTCAGGATGCCGACATCGCTGTACGCTTCGATGTCGGTGGGAGCATTGCCGTAGGCAGCGATCCAATCAACCTGCACCCGATCTTTTATCTCCCTGAGCCAGCCCGCTTTGAATTGCTGGACGCCTTTTTGCGAACTGTTCCGGTCTTGACATATTGGATCAGCGAGATGAGTAGGGCCACGCGGAAAACCATGCTCCTCTAGCCACTGCCGCGTGTAGCGACTGAGGAGCGGGGGCCGTCCAGTAAGGTAGACGACACGGTACCCTTTTTTCTCCCACATCTGCATCACTTGATTCGCAGCCGGATACATCTCCGCCTGAGCACCGGCGAGAACATCCTTGACGGTCTCCCAATCGCTCGTGGTCAACGTTCCATCGACATCGCTGACTACAGCTTCTGTGTGAGGCGGCCACACTGCGATCACCCCATCTGCGGTACTACCATCGCCAGGAACCACAAAACAGGTTCGGTAGTCTCTTGGGGGGAGGTTGGCAGGAACCTGTACACAGGCGACTCCGCTTTTATTCGTAATGATCGTCCCCCAAGATTCCCACTCCAGGCCGCGTTGGAACCATACCTCCACAGGTTCGTCTTCAAGGTCTTTGTCAACGAGACCGTAAGAAAATCGAGTACACAAGGGGGCACTTTCTCCAGGAGGCAAAATCACATCACACACATGGTGATTAGGGGCTCCTTGCCACGCGGCGTAAGTCGCACGCAACCAATGGTGCCAGTGCCCGGTTAA
>JAYVFX010001174.1:0-5527 GCA_043772795.1 Deltaproteobacteria bacterium | reverse complement strand
CAGAGGACGCTGACACCGGAGAGAGCAAGGCTGTTATCCCTGTCCAGCCCGCATCCTCACGGACCGAACTCGTACTCTCACATCATCCGCTCTCGCTTATTACCGAGGCCTATCGGACTTTACGAACGGCTCTCTTCCTGTCTCGGGCGGGAGAAGCGCCGAGATCGATACTCTTTACCAGTGCCTCTGAAGGGGAAGGGAAGACGATCACGACCATTAACACCGCAATTATCTTCGCCCAGATGGGACTACGCGTCCTTGTTATTGATGCGGATTTGCGCCGTCCCCGCTGTCATAAAGTGCTTGGGGTGAGAAATTGGGTAGGACTGACCGAAGTCTTGACGGGGCATCGCGAGGCGCAGGAGGTGATCAAATCAACTGCAACCGAGAATCTCTTCCTCTTATCGAGTGGCGCGATCCCGCCAAACCCAGCCGAACTTGTGGGTTCACGGAAGATGCAGGAATTGATGATTGCTCTTTTGCAGCAATTTGATTGCGTAATCGTCGATACTCCACCTATACTGCCAGTGAGTGATGCTCTGTTAATTACCCGTCTCGTTGATGGCGTGGTGTTAGTGGTGAATGGACAGAAAACTCCCCGCCACCTCGTAAAGGAAGCCCGTTCACGGCTCGTGTATGCCAAAGCCAAGATTCTTGGCGTAGTACTCAACCGTGTCGATATGGTGAAAGGCGATTACGCGTATTACTACGGTCACTACTCATCCTATTACCGTCAGCATGGTGAAGAACAGAACGGTGACCTCAATAACAGATCCAACACGGAAAAAATGTCTGCGTAAAGAACATGGGATAAAACTTTCTTTGTACAAGTGAGCGCGTGCCCATACGGGCGCCGCGTCGTGGGCATCACCCATGCAAACTTAAGCCGGAGGCCGAGCAAGCCTGTACCTGACATAGACTTGTTCGGGCGCTTCCTTTTTGACAGACGGTCTTATGGTGCGGTCTAGCAGTTCTACTCCATCTCTTGTGAGCCGTTTATGTGATGTCCTCACCATCGGGGGAATCTGTCTTCTTCTCTTAGGTACTCCCCTGGCCTTTGGGTCCGTCCATCTTTGGGCCTTCTCTCTTATGGAAGGCATCGTGTTTTTCCTGGTTGCTCTCTGGATGGAAAAACTGTTGGTGATGAGGTGGCAATCGAACCCTCTTGTCCAGGCGTCACAGTCGGCGAGAATAGCAACTCGTCCTCTTTTTCTCCCGCTGGCCCTGTTTATTGGTGTGATCGGTTTGCAACTTATCCCGCTTCCCCCGGAACTGTTGTCTCATCTCTCTCCAGCGACGTTTACGCTGTATCGTCAGAGCTTACCAGGATGGCCTGAGCAGAGTCCGTACCAGGAGTGGCTGAAGCAAGAAGATGAGGGAGGAGCGGACAAAGCCACCCTCACTACAGTGAATGCTTCCCAGACTGCTACTCCGGCTGTTGGAGAGACAGCCGACGTGATTCCAGTGGGAGAATGGATGCCGCTATCGATGGCTCCTGCGGTTTCCCGTGTCGCTTTGTTACAGATTCTTTCTTATGTCGGGTTTTTTCTCCTGTTACTTTTGTATCCTCTTGGTACGGAAAATACGAAAGAAGCCGAACGGCGCTTCGTACGTACGATCTTCGTTACCATTCTGAGCAGTGGATTGCTCATTGCGGCCATCGGAGTCATGCAGCGTTTTCTCTGGAACGGCAAGATTTTGTGGTTCTTCATCCCGGAGCAGTGGGAAAGTGCTTTGCCAGACATCACTCCTCGTGCGAGTGGTCCGTTTGTGAATAGTGACCATTTCGCCAACTATCTGGCTCTTGTCTTTCCATTGCTCTTGGGAAGCCTCAATTCTCAGAAATTGTTTGTGTCTGACCGAAAAGACAGAGCCTTCAAGATCTTCTGCGGATTTGGGTTGTTTGCAGTCTTTCTCGGCTTACTGCTGAGTCTTTCGCGTGGCGGATGGATCGCTGCAGGGCTAGGCACTGGCAGCTTTCTGTGGTTTCTCCGCAAAGTACCTGACAAACTCAAACAGCAATCTCCTGCCCGTTTTGGCCTCTCCCGCTTTCGTTTAGGAGTTTTTGGTGGTGGTGTCGTCTTCCTCCTGACGCTGGTATTCGTCGGATCGTCGGGGCGGAGTCAAATTGATCAGCGTATAGAGGAAACGCTGACGTTCAACTCTGGACTCAATGATCGCTTGTTAGTGTGGGAAGATTCTCTTGGTATGATCCGTAACTTCCCATTGCTAGGTGTTGGACTAGGCGCATGGGCTGAACTTTTCCCTCGGTACCAACATCCACCGTGGGATCCTTTGCCATGGGAGGAAACACATAATGATTATCTTCAGTGTCTCGCAGAAACTGGCGTGGTCGGTTTTTGTTTGCTGATATGGTTCTTTGGAGGCGTTGTTCTTCAACTGTGGCGTGGACTGTCATCCGCGCCAGCGCCGAACGCGTCGCTTGTCGCGGGTATTTTGGCTGCTATCGGAGCGATGGCGTTTCACGAGGGATTTGATTTTAGCCTACATATCCCGGCCAATGCTTTGCTCTGTATTGCCCTCATAGCCGTAGGGCTGCGGATGGTTGGCAATCGCGGTTCCGATCTTGGTGAGCCGCACCATAGTCGATGGCAAACCCCGCTCGCTGTGAGTGTGGGAACGGTTGCCTGTATTCTCAGCTTGATTGCGATCTCCCAGGAAAAGATCGTTCGCTACAACGATCCTGACGATTTTACTTCTGTTGCCGAAGCAAGGGAGAATATCCTCGCCTTTCCTGCACGATCTGATGGTCATGTCGCGCTCGTTTCTCTCCTAGAAGATAGTGTCCCGCTTACTGAGCGGATGAAAGAACTCGAGGCTGCGCTTTGGCTCAGGCCGCTCAACCCGGAAGTTCGTGATCAATATGTCGTTGCGCTTCTTGAGCAAGGGCAACAAGAAGCTGCTCTGAAGGAAGTGCAGCAATCAGTGTTCAATTCACCTACCCTCGATACGCATTTTTATCTGACGCCGGAAGCGATTTCCTCACTTGATCCGCCGGAGATTCAGGCGATTGAAGGGGGACTACTGAACGCTTGGGCGGTGGGTTATCCCGGTGCGCTGACTGGGCTGGGCGATTTTTATGAGCAAACGAATCGTCCCCTTGAAAAAGCGCGAGTCTATGAAACAGCGGCACTGAGCGAGCAACGCGAGAAATGGAAAACACGTTATTGGTTAGAAGCAGGGAAAGCCTATGTCCTGGCTGGGGAGAACATGAAAGCGGAGTCTCCTCTGCGACAAGCGATACAACTGACCCCACAGGATGCGCGAGCATATCTGATGCTCATTGCCGACGTATTTTCCGTTAGCGGTGATATTGCCGCCGCACAAGCCGTGGCTACTGAAGGGATCGCGCGAGGAATAGATCCGCCAACACTACTGCTCGCGGTCGCTGGGACTGCGCAGCGGACCGGAAAACGTGAAGAGGTTCAAGCGATATTGCAGGAGCTGATTAAACGACAGCCGTCTTCTTTTGATGCACGGTACCGGTCGGGGGTTCTGTATCTCCAGGAAAAGAATTTTCCTCGTGCAACACTGACACTCAAGGAAGCAGTACGACTGCAGCCCAACTCTGCGGAGGCATTTTTTATGCTTGGGCAGGCAGAAGAAGCCCAGTATCACTACAGCGACGCACAAAAAGCGTACGCTCAAGCCCTCCACTTTGCTACTGATAATAGCGGCTACCGTCAGCGCTATGACGCCTTACTGAAAAAGCTCCAGAGTAACGAAGGCGCAGCACGAGGGGCAATCACAACGCGTTCTGCTACTCCCGATCGCTTGCGGCCTTCTCCACCAAAATTCTAAAGTTTTCTGTCAGATGGCCGAAGACTCTTGATGTCAGGGTGGTAATTTTTGTTCACGAACGCCTGATTTCTCTTGCTCACCATAGAATCAACGCATGGAAATATCTGAACCGCAGCAGCTCTCGGGACAGTCGGGTGATGTCCCAATGCAGAAGACTTCCCGTTTTGGTAACGAAGTTGCTATGACGGTGGCGACCAATCTCTTCCTCAACGTACTGGGGTTACTAACCAGCATCATCACTGCTCGCATGCTGGGTCCCGTGGGAAGAGGAGAACTCGCAGTCGTCCAACTGTGGGGTATGTTCATTGGGTCTCTTTCCGTGCTCGGATTGTCTGATGCGGTGATTTATTTTTGTAGCCGCGAGCCGGACCGAGCCAATCAGTACTGGCCAGCTGCTGCCTGTGCAGCGCTTGTGTGTGGGTTGCCTGTTGTGACGCTCGGGGCTTGGGGAGCCTCGTGGCTTTTGCAGGGGCAAGGAGAAGGGGTCGCTTCAGCATTACGGCTGTATGCCATTGGGCATTTTCTTCTGACTGCACTGAGCATCGTTCCGTTGAATGCATTACGGGGAGTAGGGCACTTTTCCACGTGGAATGTCTTACGCATGTTGCCGCAATTCGGGTGGGTCCTCACCGTCTGTGCTGCTGGGCTTGGCGGGTGGATGACGCTTCCCTTCCTAGTCAGCGGATTTTTGTTCAATTTTGCGATCTTTGCGGCAGTGATTCTGTGGAATGTCGGGCAGCGTATCCCTCCTCGCTGGTCGCTCGGGGTTGGGCTGTGGTCACAACTCCTTCAGTATGGCCTTCCCTGCCTTTCGAGTACGATTCCTAACAATCTGTTGCAAGATGGGCGGGTCTCGCAACTGTTCATTGCCATGATGCTTGAGCCTCAGGCGTTGGGATTCTTGGCGGTGGGAACCGCCTTCGGGAACTTGATGCGAATGCTTCCTGGGGCAATCGCGTTTGTGGTCTTCCCGAGAACTGCAGCAGCGCATGGCGATCAACAAGTGAGACAGCTTCTGCAGGGGACACGCCTCACTGTCTTAGTGACAGTCCTTTGCGTAATCGGTGTTGCGAGTATCTGCCCGCTAGTGATTCCCATATTATTTGGGCAAGACTTTTCCTCTGCCGTGGGGTTGGTTGTTTTGATGGTTGTTGCCGGCGGCGGCGAAGGTGTGAAGGTCGTTTTGGGGAGTGGACTCCGCGGATTAGGCTGCCCTTCTGCTGTGATGTGGGGAGAGCTTGTTGCTCTTATGTTAGCGCTCCTCTGTTTACTTGTGTGTGTGCGACCGTGGGGTACGTACGGCGCTGCGCTTGCACTTGTCGCCGGAAATGGTGTCGCGTCGCTGTTCTTAGCCTGGTCAATACGAAAAATCACCAAATGTTCTATATCTCGGATCTTGTGTCCCACGATCGAAGATGTCCGATCCTTGTTGTCTTTTAGCCGTAGAGGAGTGGTCTCGGTGAGAGCGCTAAGGTTACGGCCACTCTAGTCATTAGTTTCGCGTTTTTTCGAAGGGTAAAAATAAGAGAAACCCAGATATTGCGCCAATTTCTTTGATTTCTGTGCACCCCTTGATTTGATATCGATGTGTATAAAAGTCGTGTGCTGCTAGAAAGCTCGCTGGCACTGGCGTTTTCGGATACTCCAGAAACCGCGAAACTAATGTCCAGTACCGTGTCTCGCAAATACGTTAGCAGTGGCGAAG
>JAYVFX010001173.1:0-1834 GCA_043772795.1 Deltaproteobacteria bacterium | reverse complement strand
CATCCCAAACCGAGAAAGAGTCGTTTGGTTTTTTCTTGCTCGACAAGGGCGGCGAAGATTTCTCGCAGGAGTGTGGGCAGTCTTCGTTCTTCAGACTGTTGCTCTGACCGGATGCGGCTTCTCCATTACAAGGTGGCTGAGTAGTGCACGCCTTGAAAACGGGAAACAGTCGCTACCGTATCATGTTGTGATGGCGAATCAGCAAGGTCACCTCGAAGGCCCGCGCGACTTTGTCGAGTCGGTTGAGAAATGCGAGTTCAATGATACCCCGCGCGAGCTTGACTATCGGGACGAGGTTACGAAGGACGAATATGAGAAGTACGTCCAGAAGCAAGTTGAATGTGCCAAAAGTCTTGTTTTCCCTTACAAGAAGGAAGATGAGACGAAAGAGGCAGGGCAGGAACTCTGTGGCGGTAAAGTACCTGAACCGTATCCCTCACATGATGGAACGCGAAAAATCCTCATTTACGTGCATGGCGGAGTGAACGGTCAATCTGGCGCTCTCAATCGAGCCAATAAACTGTATCCCCGCATTCTCTGTGCTGGTTATTATCCCATTTTCGTCAATTGGCGCTCCTCATTCCCAACGAGCTATTGGGATCATCTCGTTCACGTGCGACAGGGAAGATATCTGACCGAGCAATGGTATCCACTTGGACCGCCGGCTTCTCCTGCTTATCTCATTAGCGATATCATGCGCAGTATAGGCCGTTTATTTTTGTCGGTGGGACAGCTTGTCAGGAATGATGTTGAAGGCAGCGCATTTTGCCCGGCTCATCATTGGTTTTGCAAGGAAGACCCTGCAACAGTAGCCGGAAATCTCAAGCAGGAAGGTTTCCAGATTTCAGATGTAACGATTGACAAATCTTGGGATTTTGACGCCTTCTCTAAAGGCACTATTTGGGCATTGACACTACCGACGCAGTGGGTGGTTGCGCCTTTCATTGATGGAATGGGATCTGGAGCCTGGGACGATATGCTACGCCGCACGAGCGTGCTCCTCCATACAGATGATGAGTTCGACGTTACCAAAGGAAAAGAAGAAGTATGGACTGGAGGCTTGACGCTTTTTCTGCAACACCTGAAACAAGAGAAGTCGGTCAAGTGGGACATCACGTTGGTTGGACATAGTATGGGGGCGATCATACTGAATGAGATTATTCGCGAATACGGTGCAGATTTACCCATCTCCAACATTGTTTACCTCGCAGCAGCCTGCACGATTCGAGACTATGAAGACACAGTGTGGCCCTACCTTAGTCGCCAACAAAGCAAACCTGGTACGCAGGTCTACCACCTTATGCTACATCCTAAAGCCGAGGCGCAGGACACTGTACTGCTGCCATACTATATTAATCCATTTCCACGAGGATCTTTGCTCGTCTGGCTAGACGGGTTTCTGACCAACCCGGCAACCCCGCTTGATCTGACCCTGGGCCGCTTTACCAACCTCATGCGGACAATACACCGTACCCCTAAGGAACTCCGGCCCCAAATACACTTTACAGTGTTTAAGAAAGGAGAGGACTTCAATCCTCAACAGCATGCAGGTTTCGGGGACGAGGTAAAGTTTTGGAGACAGGAATGCTTGGTGGAGAAGGCGGGCTCTAAAGAATGTTGGATCGAGGACAAGGAAATGTGACGCATGAACTGATATCGTTGAAACCTCTCTCCTGCCGTGTCATTTGTAACGCTGCATTAAACCGACTCAGATCGTAGTATCCATGCGCCGACTCACGTTGCCACCCTTACGCAATCTGACTTTTGCGGTCTTAGCGATGACGCTTATATCCGGGTGCTCAGTGGCAATGGGACAGTACACGAGTCATTGCGA
>JAYVFX010001172.1:0-4954 GCA_043772795.1 Deltaproteobacteria bacterium | reverse complement strand
AAGGAAAGCTGTGGAAAATTATCGACATGCTGCATGGCTAGTCACAGGACACAAGCCAGCCGGAAGTTGATCGCGGACAACGATTGTCGCGCGACCTCGGCTTCACCATTATTGATGTGCAAAAGGAGCAGGCCACAGTTTTTTCTGCGGACGAGAGCATTTATTCCTGGCCCACTGCCGCCGAAATTGCCGAACGCTATGACATCAATAAGCTGAGTGAAGGGAAACGATAGGCCGTCATTGCTGGCGGACCTCCTCAACTACCGGGCTCTCACCGAGCGGCACTCGCTTCGATTTAGCATTCGGACGAGCACTGGAAAGAATTTCTGCGAAAATAGAATTGGCAAGCTCTCGGACCTGACGTTGTTGCTTTCGTAGCGGCGAGCCAGTTTTTTCATAGCGCGGGCCAGTTGAAATCTTCATCTTTGCCATGGGAAACCTCTTAGCGCAAAACAACAAAAAAGAGGGACTAGAGAACCGTTCCACAATGACGAGCGACCGTTCCTTGTAGTTGAGGAACGAAAAGAACGACGACGGCGACCATTGCTCAGCGCAGGAGTGGGTCATCCTTGTCGCGGCTAGCGAAGGTACCAAGCCGCCAAAATGAGCGCGAGAAAAAAAGAGAGAAATGAACTCTGGATGTGAGGCTCCGAGATGAACGGTGGTTATCAGCATCTCCTACCCAGACGAAGCGGCGACTCCTTCTCCCCTGGGGAAAGGCAAAGAGTTTACTGAAGGGCTCGATTTCCAAGAGCCCTCCGTGCAATGCGACAGGAGTTTCCTCAAGGTACGGACGATAGCTATCAGCATGGGTCGCCATAAAACCCGAACTCAAACCACGGAACTGGCAAGTGGAAAAATCAAGCGGCTGAGCACTCATTCCGTAGAGGAATAATGCTCCGGTGATAACGCGGAAAAGGGTGGCAGACCACAATCGCAGCATAAATGTTCAACAGTAGGAACGGCATCCTTTCTGGAGAAAGGTCTGCTGTCAAGGCAGCACGACATAGGGCAACGCGCAGGAGGGAGAAGTTCGGTCTGCAAGCGGGGTCAGTCATCAAGGCTTCCGGCTTCCCCGCTGTAAAGGCAAGGGACGGCGTGCAGAATAACTCCTTGATCGTCCCGCTTCTAAATTGGACCACAGAACATTCGTACACTGTAGCATTTGCTGTGAAATCCTCCCTATCCCTCCTTTTTCAAAGGAGAGGACCCAAAAGCCCCCTTTCGCAAAGGGGGCTGCGCGCAGCGCGGGGGAATTTTTGTCAGGGATTGTGCCAATCTTTTGTGGTCTGATTTAGTCAAATCGTGCAGTAGTATCTGGCTCCCCCGCCTGTTCCGGTTGACGGAAGAACGTCACCAAAATCGCCAGGTCAGGATCAGCTTGGACGTTGTGGACAACGTGAGCATCAACCGGGACAATCACTCCAGGCGTAAGCGCATATTCAACGTTTCCCACGCGGAGGGTGCCTGCGCCGATGAGGCAGTGAACAGTAATTGGCACGCGCGCAGAGTGATCAGCCAAAAGTGTACTTTGACGCAAGGAGATGAGGACAAGTTTCCGCCACTGGTCAGCAAGGAGTGTTTGTACCTCACGCACCTTTGTCGTGCCAATAGTCTGTGGGAGGACGATCGTGGTGTTCATTTTGTACCTTTCCTCTAACACGCAACCGAATCACATTGCTCGTTTTGCAAAGCTGTGCTACCTCCTCCAGGGAGTAGGGGCAATCAAACGTAAACGATAGGGGTATACCCCATTGAGCCGAGGAGAAAGGGGTAGGAGGGTTGTTAGTGTTATACTCTTCTTCATGGTCGCCAACACCACGCATACCAGCAACCGACCGTCTGCGAGGGAGTGAAAAACTCTGGACCTACCTGCGCTGGCTGGCCGTCTGTATATGGGGTATTCGTCTTTATACCGCAACGTTGGCGACACAACCAAGCACGATTTGGGTGGGCCTGTTCGGACTTGTTTGCTGCGCCACCCTACATACTCTTTCCTATCGTGGTACGCTCCTTCCCCGATCACTCGTTCTTACTGTGGACTTACTGCTCGTCGCCCTATTGTGCGCCGTCAGCGGGGGATTACAAAGCCCAGCCTACGTATATTTTTATGGCATCGTAATGGCAGCGGCGATCCGCTTTAGCCTCACCGTTGGCTTAGGAGCAGCACTGGGCAGTACCATACTCAGTATTGGCGTTGCTTTGTTTGCACCAAACGGAGAGACTTGGCTCGCTACACTCTTGCCGACTACACTCTACTCGTTCCTCATTGCCGGGATCAGCGGCATGCTGACCTACGAACTGCAGCACCAGAGCCAACGAACAGCGCCGGAACGAAGCCGTGCAGAACGATTACTCTCCTTTCATCGCATACTCTCACCGCTCGACCTCGACGAGCTGCTCCAGCAATTAGCCGATGAGCTCACTCGCTTGGTTCCGTGCCGTGGCGCAGGGGTCCTCCTGATCGACTCCCAACGAAAGCGTACAGACCGAGTCGCTGCTTCAGACCGATTTCCCGTCCCAACTCCAAGCGAACTCAATGCCTCACTCACAAACGGTGTGCTGCAGCGAGTTTTGGAACACGGAATCGTAGTCCTAGACTCCTCAGATCAGATTCGTACCCAGCTCCAGATTACCCCACAAATGCAGGAGTGGGCCCAGGACAACTTGCTCATCGTACGACTGAATGCCCAGCTACCCTTAGGATGTATAGTCTTGGGAGATAAAAAGGGCGGACACCCGTTCGATGCCGCAGATATACAGCTCCTCACCCTCGCTGCCGAAGATACCGCTGTGCTTATTGAAAGAGCCTGGGAACTCGAGGATGCCCGCGCCACCGAGCATTCGCAACGTCATTCTCTCCGCATGATCATTAGGGCGCAGGAACAGGAACGCAAACGCGAAGTTGAAGAGTGGCATGAACACTTGGACGGGAAGCTGTTTCAGATCATCAAAGATTTTCGTGCGTGCCAAGAATTGGTAGGACAGCGTCTGCCTGAGCTGAAGGAGCGAGTTGAACACCTGGCAGCCGAGCTAGATACAGTGGCTGCCCTCGGTCGCAGTTTTAGCAATGAACTCAGCCCTTCCATACTGAAAGATTTCGGCCTGGTTGAAGCGTTACGTGAGTACATTGCTGGCGTACAAGAACAAGGAACGTTCACGGTGACACTTCAAGCACCGCCTCAACCTCCGCAACTTCCCAGCGATACTAACCTCACGCTCTTTCGTATCACCCAAGAAGCATTACGCAACATCCGTCAGCACGCACATGCACGAAATGTCCATATTGCGTTCACTCAAGAACAGTCGGGTGTTTCTCTCATGATCAAAGACGACGGACAAGGCTTTGACCCAGACAAAGCGCAGGATGGACAATATGGACTGTTTTATATGCGCGAGCGCGCGGAAGCCTGCGGTGGAGCACTCCATGTGAGTAGCACGCGCGGCCAGGGAACCGAGGTTCGCGTGGATTTCCCTCCCATCGAAGAACAACCTCCAGCGAAGCCGAAGCGGCAGACATCCGACGGATAGCAACCTCATGAGTTTTGACGACCAAGTTCGGTAATGTGTAGGTAGAACAGGCTTCCAGCCTGTTTCTGTGGACAGGCAAGATGCCTGTCCCACCAATGAGGATGACTTACCGATTTTGTCCGAACGAAGACCCTACGCACAACACATATCCGGTTCGCCCGCCTCGTGGCCGTGCCATTCGGCGCGGAGTTTACGCATACCTGCAAATATCGCCATCCCATCAAGCGGTTGGTGCAACTCGTTACGGAACTCTTGATAGAGGCGCATAATGTTGGGGAGGATTCGTTCAGGTTCGCGCCAGCGAGCATAAATGCCTAACTTCACATCGCGTGCGGCTTGCTCGGCAGTCATGCCCGCAGCAAACCGTTTCTTCGCTTCGCGGCGGATCAGCGCGAGGTAAGTACGCATTTCACGGAGTTCTTTCTTCCCACCAATCGGACCATGTCCTGGGACGATCGTCTCGACATCCATCTTGAGAATACGGTCAGCAACCTTGATCCAGTTGCCGACGTGGCCTTGAAATGCCAACGGCGTCACATAGTAGAAGGCAAGATCTCCAGCAAAGAGCACTTTGTCTTTCGGCAGCATGACGAACGCATCACCAAAAGTGTGGGCCGGCCCTAGATGGCGCAATTCAACCTCACGTCCGGATTGGTGGAAAACCATGGAGTCTTCAAATGTCACTTCAGGTATCGCAAGTTTCACTTTGGAAAACTCAGCTGCAAAGCGCGGAATACGTTTCTGCAGAGACTCAACTTGCAGTCCAGTACGGACGATTTCCTCACGGCAGAACGTGTGACTGACAATCTCTGCCTCGCGAAAAAACGAGTTGCCCCCGGTGTGATCGATATGATGGTGCGTATTCACCAGCCGGGTTACCGGTTGCTTCGTGACTTTCTTAATCGCCTCAAGAAACCGGCGTGTCATCGATGGTACCATCAGGGCATCAACGGCCATCGCACCATCTTTATCGAGTAGCAATCCGGCATTACTCACACCCAGTTCGCCAAACGCTTGGATGTACGCGTAGACTTTCGGCGCAACTTCTTCGATGCCGGACGTATAGTTTTCGGGGGTGATCCAGTTATTCATGGTATTTCGGCAAATCAAAAGGCAAAAGGCATCGCAACTCAGGCCCTTGTCTTTCTGTATTTTCTCTTTTTTATTTTTATTTTTTGCACTTTGACTTTTGCCTTTCCTATAGTGAGCGATCTTGGTTCTCCAACTGTAGTGGTATCAAACTATGTTCAAGACGCATCTCTTCCTTACCGTCACTCGTCGCCTTTACCGGAATGATCCACCGCATGGATTTGATAATGCACACCGCCTCAGCACCCTCACGGCAGTAGACAAAGCTCACCGAGGCACGAATTTCCGTCTGGCCTTCAGTCAACGTAAGAGGAATGTGTAGCGGAAACTTTCC
>JAYVFX010001171.1:0-4339 GCA_043772795.1 Deltaproteobacteria bacterium | reverse complement strand
GATAAAGAAGACCCAACCCTGCCGCACGTAGCACTCGCTGTCGAAAATATCCAAGAAGCAAAGAAAGACCTCGAAGATCGTGGTCTCTGGCACTGGCAGATCAAAGGACTGGTCGGCCCCAATTCCGATCAAGTCTTCGTGCAAGACCCATTCGGCAATGTCATTGAACTCCACCAGGTCGGCTCGTGCTCGTGCAACAAGATCGCGATCAAAAATTGAGAATGAAAAATTAGGAATGAAGAATTGAAGATATTCCTTCTTATTCTTAACTCTTCATTTTTCATTCCTAATTCTCCGAAGGAGGACCCATGGCCGATCAGTATACGGGCCGTTTGTTATCGTCGGACTCACACATTGTTGAGCCGGCAGATTTATGGCTCACGCGCATGGATAAAAAGTGGCGCGATAAAGCCCCACGTATCGAAATGTTAGATGAAACCGGAGATTACATTGTCATCGACGGTCTCCGTCCTCGACCATTAGCATTCGAAGGACCGATGCAAGACTTGAAAGCCCAGGGAATGGAAATCCCTTCCCCTAAAGGCTACCGCTATTCGGACAACCGCCCTGGGACATCGGACCCGCATGAACGCTTGAAAGATCAGGATATAGACGGCGTCTCCGGCGAGGTGATCTATCCTGGCATCGGCTTGACCTTGGTGCGCGCGCCGGACGCAGAGTATCTGTATGCCTGCTGCCGCACATATAATGATTGGTTAGCCGAATTTTGCCAACCGTATCCTGACCGGATCAAAGGCGTCGGCATGTTGCCGTGCCGTGGACCGATTGAATGGGCTGTGGCCGAAACTGAACGCTGCGCTAAGTTGGGGTTAGTCAGTGTGATGCTGCCAGCCTGGGTTGATGACCGTCCGTACAATCTCCCAGACTGGGACCCCCTCTGGGCGGCAATGCAAGACATGGGTGTCGTCGCCAGTATGCATATCGGTGGGCGTGATCCGTTTGGTCGCGCGCATGGCCCAGGTGCTGGCGGCATTATCATCGGCATTGTTAAATTTGAGATGAACGACACTTTGCAGCGCCTTATCTGGGGTGGCGCACCGGTGCGATTCCCCAAACTCAAATGGGCGTTAGTCGAAAGCGGTATTGGCTGGATCGGCGCAACCTTAGAGTTCATGGACCATTGGTGGGATGACCATAAGGGCTGGATGGACCCGCGCTTGCCCGAGACGCCAAGCACCTATTTTCACCGGCAGTTCTACGCCACGTTTGAAGATGATCGAGCAGGAGTACTCACGCGTGAGCTGATGGGAGTCGAGAATCTGATGTGGGGCTCCGACTATCCCCATACTGAAGGTGTGTGGCCATTCTCACGCAACAAGGTCGCGCATAACTTCGCGTCGATTCCTGACGCCGATACTCGCAAGATGGTGCACGACAACACGGCTAAGTTGTATGGGTTTCCGATGGCGTAAACAAGAACCGCCTATCCCAAGGATTGAGTTTCACAAAGAGAGAGATTCAATCCTTGTCGATTATCCCTTTCCCGTCAAGTTCCTCTTCCCACGGCAACGCATACTTCTTTTTCGTGTTGCATTCTTTACACGCCGGGACGATATTACCTTTCGTCGATTTACCGCCGCGCGCCAACGGCACGAGGTGGTCCATGGTGAGTTCAGTGGGCGGGAATTGCTGCTGGCAGTAATGACAGATACCCGTCGCTCGTTTGCGCTTCCACCATTCAGAACGGCGCAATTCACGAGCGCGGTTCTTCTCGTGTTGGATGTTAACCGTACTAACGTCAGACAAAAAAGCTTTCATGCTGGCTACTGAAGGAAAAATACGAGAATCGCCTTCGACACTTTCATGAGCTTCCCCCTTTATGACACGCGTTGCCCGTCCTGGGCATTGAGCGTCCAATTGTACTCAAGATACTGCAAATCCCCCGCAAGAGATTCCACGATAGCTTTTTTCTCATCAGCGACAAAGCGGAGGAGAAACTGGGAGACTGTTCCCGCCTGATCGACAAAATCTTGCGCGAACCATTGAAAGATCGGCGACACGGCAACCTTCTCCGATTCAATGTGGTTTCGCATCGGATCGTTCACGAAGACGCGGGCCGCATCCTCGAGTTGTTGATCAAGCCGCTCAGCAACATAGGCCTCCGGTCGCAGCTGCGGACAACTGGTTGACGCACAGACAATGGCAAAGTGAATACGCGGATCACGAAACTTCTTGCGCAAGATCTGCTGTTCGATTTCATCGGGCGTACGCGCTTTGCCCGCCACCGCTAGGGAGTACCAGTTAAACAATCGCTTGCGTGAGATGAGGCTCTCGGCGGTGTAGCCGCTGAGGACGCCGTTCACAATGACCGCATTGTAAGCGTTGATCCAGAATGCTTTCTCTTCAGTTTCAGACATACCTTCAATTTTCGCCTGTGCCAGCACCTTCAGATACCCCTCAAAAGACGCGAGATCCCGTGCTTGCCAATCACGATACGCCACCCGCCCATTATCATCGACATATCGGTGCAGAAGCGTGTCCCACAGGCTGTGATCAACTGCGGCGTTACTTGGCCGTGCGAATGAAAGTGTCATAAGCATCACGTAAAACGTAAACCGTAAAGCGTCAGCTAAACTTAATCGCCCCCCATGACGTTCGTACACTTCATAACGTGACCGTTCGGGGGTGTCATGCTGAGCGGAGCGAAGCATCTCTCTTGTCATGTGGTTTGATTTAGACTCCCGGACTCCTAGACTCTTAGACGCCTAGACTCTTTTCCCATTTGTACGGTTTTGGCTATGTTTATACCAGAGCGCCCCACGTACACTCAGCACCGCGGCAGGTCTCTACAGGAGGGAGTATGCGGGTCCAAAGGAAAACACACGAATGACTGGGGCAAGCTCAGCGGAGGGCCTATTGAGAAAGTGAGGAAGGAGGAGGGAAAGGGCAAGACTTAACTCTTCATTCTCAATTCTTCAATGGCGGGTCTCCGCAGATCGCCTGCAGCGCTTGCCATTGTTCTTTGGTGAGTGCGTCGCTTTTGCCATGTGCAAGTGTACGAATCGTGGCAATCCGCTCTTCGCCGGTAGGATGCGTGGAAAGAAACGAAAGGAGCTGTTCCTCAGCTGAGTCAATTGCTTTTTGCTGAGAGTCTTTTGTTGCGGTTCTCCCTTGATAACGAGTAAAGAAATCAATGAGACCGTCGCCGCGAATATCGGCCCGATTCAGCATTGCGGCCCCGATACGATCTGCTTCAGCCTCGTCTTCGCGACTATAGGACAACCCAAACAGCACCTCCCCAAGATGAGCACCTGACGCAGCAGCGACAGAGAAGCCACCCAACATCACTCCACTCACCATCCGTAATCCCATGGAACGGATTAATCCACGTATGGGATGACGCTGGATCTGATGCGCCATCTCATGCGCAAGCACCCCGGCAACTTCCTCAGGCGACTGTGCGGCCTGCACCAACCCGTGGAACACGACGATACGCCCGCCCGGAAGCGCGAAAGCATTGACCATTGGAGTGCTGCGCACCTGGATAGTAAAGGGGAACGGAGTGAAGGCACTCGCGGCAAGCCGGTCCACCAGGACTTGCAGTGCGGCCTGCCCTGCCGCGTCATCACAAATTGGTGCGTCCTGAACAAAACTCTCGGTGATCTGCTGCCCCAACATTTGTTCCCACTGCATCGGCACTACACGCGCAAGAGGGTCGGCAAGCCGAGGAATCCCACGGAGGAGGCCAACAATTGCCATCGCCACTGCCAGTCCCCAACAGAACAAACGAGCAGTGGAAGCGTGCGTTACTCGCGTATGGCCCCGGAGGTACGGAACTGCAGATCTGAGCAAGGGAAGGACGCGTCGATCTTCTATGGTGAGACACGCGCCACTGCGGTTAGGGTGAGAGAGTCGAATAGGCTGACCACGGTATAAGCCGTCAATGACCTGCAACTGCGTATACGACCACTCGTCGACAAATCTCCCCTGTTCGTCGAAAAAGCACAGCTGTTGTGCGCCAAGCGTGATCTGGAGGCTGCGGCGCTCCGCAGTATCTCCATCGGTGAGAAAGCCAGAAAAAACCATGACGACTTAAACAGTCCCCATCCCAAAGACTCCCATCAACCCCTCACCAATAATCGGCACTTCCTGGTTATTCTGTATGATGCACGCATAATTGAAGTCCCCGTCTATGCGCATATGTAGGGACAATGTCCGGAGAGTCCGGACGACGGTAAGCGGGTACGCTAACCCGACCGTCACGATGAGTAACAGCCAGTTTCCTAGCGTGAGCCGTAGGATCTCTCGACCAGAGATCGTCGTCCGAAAACACACACCTTGTAGTTGCGTATGCTCGGCAATGTAGCGATACTCGGCC